>CAZFKD010000157.1:0-5811 GCA_964519695.1 uncultured Spirochaetaceae bacterium | reverse complement strand
GGTGAGGAGGCCTGCGCACACGGGGTCTTGGAGGCGGCCCGTCCGGGTCGGGATCGGGCTGGAGCAGGATCGCGATCCGCTCGCGCTGATCGAGCTGGCGGCGGATCTTGACCACGCGATGCAGGTTCGCGAGATGGTCGAACTCTTCGTTGATGTCGTCGCGGATCAGCGTCTTCCAGCCGGTGCGGCGGAGCGAGGCGTGATCGGGGAGATCGTCCTGGGTCAGCGCGTCCGACAGAACCAGGATCGACGCGTCTTCGTCGACCTTGCGGATCTCGCGGACCGCGAGGCGGGTCCAGGGACCGTCGTCGCTGACGAGCGCGTACTCTTCGTCCGCTTTAGGCTCGAGCTTCGCGATCGCCCCCTCGTCGAGGCCGCCCTGCAGGATGCGGAAGCCTGGGGGCCGCGAGCGGCTTTCGCCTTCGCGTGGGACCCAGGTCAGCTCTTCGGAGAGGTCGGCGCCGATGCGACTCCAGAGTCGCGCGCTCTCGGCCCCGTCGCAGATGATGATTCGGCGTCCCACCCGTCCCCTCGGTCGATCCGGGCCGGAGGTTACACCGCCCCGCCATCCGCCGCCGGACTCGGTAGGATCGCGCCCTGCCCCGGGACGAGGCCGCCCGGAGCGTGCGGGGCGGGCACGCGCGGGCGAACGAGGAGGGAAAGGCACATGCGGCTGGTGAATTTCGAGGGGCGACTCGGACTCGACGTGGCCGGGCGATTCTTGGATCTCGAGCAGGCGAGCGAGGGCCGCATCGGCTCGGACCCGATGGCGGCCTTCGCGGCCTGGGCCGAGATCGGCCGCCTAGCGTCCGAGCAGACGGTCGAAGGTGCCGGGCGGCTGATCCTGCCCGCGCGCCTCGGGCCGCCGGTGCCCAGACCGAGCCAGGTCTTCGCGATCGGGCTCAACTACCGCGACCATGCGGAGGAGGCGGGGCTGCCGATTCCGGCCCAGCCGATGGTGTTCACGAAATTTCCGAGCTGTCTCGCGGGGCCCTGCGCGGCGGTCCCGCTGACCTCGGACCGGGTCGACTGGGAGGTCGAGCAGGTCGTCGTGATCGGCCGCGAGACCCATCGCGTGCGGGCGTCGAATGCCTGGGACCACGTCGCGGGCTTCTGCGTCGGACAGGACGTCTCGGATCGCGCGCTGCAGTTCGCGGACAAGCCGCCGCAGTTCAGCCTCGGGAAATCGGCCCCCGCCTTCGGCCCGCTCGGTCCGGCGCTCGTCTCGCTCGACGAGATCGCCGATCGCGACGATCTGAAGCTGCATTGCTGGATCGACGGCGAGTCCGTGCAGGACTCGTCGACGAAGAACCTGATCTTCGGCGTGCCGGACCTGATCGTGCATCTCTCGCGCTACTGCGTCCTTCGACCCGGTGACCTGATCTTCACGGGAACGCCAGGCGGTGTCGGCAGCGTCCGCGATCCGAGGCGCTATTTGAAGGTCGGCGAGACGATCGAGAGCGAAATCGAGGGGATCGGGCGGCTCTCGAACCTCTGCGTGGAAGAGTCCGTGGAGGAATGTGTGGAAGAGGTGAGCAGGGCGTGACGAACGGGGGCGCGAAGGCGCCGCAGCGGATCTTCGTGGGGGACGTGCAGGGCTGCGCGGAGGAGCTCGAGGAGCTGATCGGTCGCGCGCGCGCGCGGTTCGGCGGCGAGTTCGAGCTGTGGGTCGCGGGCGACGTCGTGAATCGGGGGCCGGGCAATCGCCGGGCGCTCGAGCAGGTGCGCGAGCTGGTCGAGGCGGGCCGTGGGCGTTTCGTGCTCGGCAATCACGAGCTCCATATGCTCCAGATCGCCCTCGGACTGCGCGATCTGGGAAGCAACGACTCGGTCGGCGACGTCCTCGGCGCGCCCGACGCGGGGGAGTGGATCGACTGGCTGCTCGCGCGGCCGCTGGTCGAGGCGGGCGAGCTCGGTGGGGAATCGTTCGTGATGGTGCACGCGGCCTCCCATCCCGACTGGACGCTCGAGGCCCTCTGCGAGGTCGCTGGTGCGATCCGCGCGCGCCTCGTCGGGGGCCGCGCGTCCGCCCGCGCGTTTCTCGCAAGCGATGCGGCAGCCGATCCGATGCGCGACGCCCTCGACCGACTGACCCGCTGTCGCAGCGTGACGGAGGCCGGCGCCTGGTCGAGCCGCGATCCGGAAGCATTTTCGCGCCCCTGGCACGTCGCCTGGGCCGAGCGCCGGCATGCCTTCGGCATCGTCTACGGCCATTGGGCCCGCCAGGGCCTGCACGTCGCGAAGGGGCTGCGCGGTCTCGACACGGGCTGCGTCCATCATGGCCGCGGACGCGACGGATTCCTGACCGCGTGGCTGCCCGAGCTGCCTCCGCGCGCCTCCGCCCGCGGCGTCTTCGACGTCCCCGACGCCGCGTTCTGGCAGATTCCGGCTCGGCGTCGCTATTACGATCCGGTCGTCGGCGAGGCCGGTGACTGAGCCCCCGCTCGGGCTTTCTGACCAGCAGCTTCCCGCGGATCCGCCGATCGCGAAGACGAACCGCGCCGCCGATGAAGCGAGCGGCGCGATCGACTCCGCGCAAAGCGAGTTCTTCCTTGCACGACGACTCCGCCCCCTCGCCGATTCCGCCGCACGACCGACACCGATCGGGCGACGCGCGCTATCAGGCGCTCTTCGAGCAGGTCACCTGCGGCGTGATCCTGCTGGATCGGGCGGGCTTCGTCGTCGCCTCCAACGCAGCGGCGCGTCGTCTGATCGGCCACATGCCCGAGTCCGTCAGCGACTGCCGGATGGTCGATCTCTGCCATCCCGAAGACGTCCTGCGCGAGCATCTCGAGCCGGGCGCGCTCGCCGCCGGCATGACGGCGCGCGCCGTCTGTCGCATGAAGCGGGTGGCGGAGTATCCCTGGTTCTGGGCGGAGATCGCGGCGTCGCGTCTGCCGGAAGGGGGCGCGCAGATCATCCTGCGCGACATCACGAGCGAGCGCGAGGCGGCGAGCCGGATCCGCAATCTCGCCTACTTCGACGCCTTGACCGGGCTGCCGAACCGCGAGCTCTTCCGGGAGCAGATCGACAAGGCGATCGAGCGGTGCCGCCGGGTCGACAAGCCGATGGCGCTGCTCTTCCTCGACATCGACCGCTTCAAGATGGTGAACGACTCGCTCGGCCATTCGAGCGGCGACGTGCTGCTGACCGAGGTCGCCGATCGCCTCCGAGCCGCGGTCCGGGGCGGCGACTCGATCGGGCGCCTGACCCAGACGGGCGCCAGCCAGCGCCCGGCGGAGAACGGCATCTCGCGCCTCGGCGGTGACGAGTTCACGGTCGTCGTCGCGGACCTCGAGCATCCCCAGGACGCGGCCCGCGTCGCGCGCCGGATCCTGCACGCCCTCTCGCGGCCCTTCCAGGTCGGGGGCCAGGAGATCTTCGCGACCTGCAGCATCGGGATCGCCGTCTGGCCCGACGACGGCGCGAACAGCGAACTCCTGCTGCGGTCCGCCGACGTCGCGATGTATCACGCGAAGAGCCGCGGCGGCGCGACGTACGCCTTCTTCAACTCGACGATGAACCTGACCTCGACGCGCCGCCTCGCTCTCGAGAGCCAGCTCCGCCGCGGACTCGAGCGCGAGGAGTTCCATCTCGTCTATCAGCCGATCCGGGATACGCGGTCGGGCCGGGTCTCCGCGGTCGAGGCGCTCGTGCGCTGGACCGACGCGAGCGGGCAGGTCGTCTCGCCGGTCGAGTTCATTCCGATCGCCGAGGAGGCGGGATTGATCGTCGACCTCGGTGCGTTCGTGCTCCGGACCGCCTGCCGCCAGGCGCGTGCCTGGCAGGATGCGGGCTACGCCCCGATCCGCATGTCGGTCAACATCTCGGTCCACCAGCTGCGGCGGACGGGCATCGTCGATTCGATCGATCAGATCCTGTTCGAGTCGGGTCTCGAAGCGAATCGACTCGAGCTCGAGATCACCGAGAGCTCGATGCTCGACGCGAACCCCAACATCGCGGCGGCGATCGGCCGCCTGCGCGAGCTCGGCGTCGGCCTCGCGCTCGACGATTTCGGCACCGGGTATTCCTCGCTCTCGGCGCTCCAGCGCTTTCCGATCGAGCGGCTCAAGATCGATCGTTCGTTCGTCGCCGGCGTCGGCGCAAAGCCGAGCGACGAAGCGCTCGTCTCGGCGATCGTCGCCCTCGCGAATCGGCTCTCGATCGAGGTCGTCGCCGAGGGCGTCGAGACCGAGGATCAGGCGCGCTTCCTCGCGCAGCTCGGCTGCCGCGAGCTTCAGGGCTATCTGTTCAGCCGACCGCTGGCGGCCGCCGACGTCGCGAGCCAGCTTCCCCGCGACCCGAAGCCCGCTTCCCTCCCAGCCCCCTCGGACGAGGCGGATTGATCGACGGCGAAGCAGCGCAGCGGGCAGATCGGAACCGTCGATGCCCAGCCCGCCCGCCGAGTCGCCCGAGATCGTGCTCGTCACCGCGCTCGCGTCGGACGGCGACGGCGTCGCCCGCACGGCGAGCGGCCGCGTCGTCTTCGTCGAGGGTGCCGTGCCCGGCGACCGCGTCGAGCTCGCGGCGCAGCGCGAGCGCCGCGGCACGCTGCGCGCGGGCATCGGCCGCATCGCCCGGGCGAGCCCCGACCGGGTCGAGCCGCCGTGTCCCCATTTCGGGCGCTGCGGCGGCTGCGTCTGGCAGCACGTCCGCTACGCGGCCCAGCTCGAGGCGAAGCGTCAGATCGTGCGCGCCGCGCTCGAGCGGATCGGCGGCCTCCGCCTCGACGGCGAGATCGGGATCGTCGCCTCGCCAGACGCCTATCACTACCGCGCGCGGACGCGTGTCGTCGAGGTCGAAGGCGGTGTTGGTTACAGGCGCCGGGCTTCGAACGAGGCGCTGCGCATCGAGACGTGTCCTGTGCTGCTGCCCGCGCTGCAGACGGCGCTCGTGGCCCAGACTCGACGGGTCGCCGAAGCGCAGCGCCCCGAGCGCGGCGCAGCGGTGCGCCGTGATCCGGAGACGGGGCCGCGCCGCTCGTCCGGTCGGAGCGGCGCGCGCGTCGCCGATGCCCGTGAATGGGTGATCACCGCCGGTCGTGAGGGCCCCGCGCGGGTCGAAGCGGTCGCAGGAGACGGAGAGATCGGCGCCGCCGGCGAGGGCGGCGGCCGCGACGCGGCGCAGCGCCCGGAGATCGCGCTCGAGCTGCTGGGCGAACGGCTGCGGGTCGGCGGGCCGGGCTTCATCCAGGGCAACGCGCTGCTCTGGGAGCGGCTCGCGAGCGAAGTGGTGGCGAGCTGTCTGCGACCTCGGGCGGGGCAGATTCCGAGCCGATTCGTCGAGCTCTACGCCGGAATCGGCTTCTTCACCCTGCCCCTCGCGCGCCGCGGGCTCTCGGGCATCGCCGTCGAGAGCGATCGGGGGGCCGTCGCCGATCTGGTCTTCAACCTCGCGCAGGCGGAGCTCTCGGGCGCGGTCGACGCGATCGAGGCGCAGGTCGAGCGCCGGATCGATCTGCCGACCTGGCTCGCCGACACGGAGCTCCTGCTGGTCGATCCGCCCCGCGCCGGGCTCGATGGGACGGTCCGCGAATCGATCGCGAAGTCGGGACCGGGCATCGTCGTCTACGTCTCGTGCGATCCGGCGACGCTCGCGCGCGACGTGAAGACGCTCGTCGCGAGCGGCTATCGCGTCGTGTCGGTGCTCGCTTTCGATCTGTTTCCGCAGACGCCGCACGTCGAGACGATCGTGCGGCTCGAGCGCTGAGAGGCTGTGAAGATATCGTCTTGGTCGCGTCGCTTGCGGCGGCGGGCCAGCTGCGGCGTTGCTCCTCCTCGCCGTAGCTCGCTACGACTCGTCGTCGCGCCT
>CAZFKD010000156.1:6773-8508 GCA_964519695.1 uncultured Spirochaetaceae bacterium | reverse complement strand
TCGTAAACCTCGGGGGGGGTCGGGGCGGCCGGGGCGCCGGTCGTGCCGGATCAGGGCCGGATTGGCGGTCTTTCGGGAGCGAGGCCTTCGCCGCGGGCCGTGGTCCAGGATGGGACAGGTCCGCACACCGCGTCCGGGGCAGGCGTGTCTCGATCCGGTGTTTTTCAAGGGCTCGTCCGATCGATCCATGTTAGGGTCGGCCAGCCGCACACGTTCCGACCCGGCATCCGGAGCGCCCGGCGGTGCAGGGTACGAACGGGGCGCGATGCGGCGATCACCGCTCCGAAGCTTCCAGGATGGAATCATGCGCAATCGACTCATCCACGCAGTCGCGATCGGGCGTCTCTCGCTCGGCTGGATCGCCGCGATCCCGGCCGGGGCGGTGGAGATCCATCTCCTGAGCAGTCTTCGCCCTTCCCGGCGCCGGGCGAGCTCATCACGATCGAGCTGGCGATCACGCATCCGTCGAGCGAGCCGGTCTTCGGTGCCTTTCTGTCGATCCACGGCTACGAGCAGGCATCAGAGTTCGTTTCGGGCGAAGCAGTCAACGGATTCTTCAATGAAGTCTGCATCGGTCCCGGAAGCTGTTTCGGCGGCTTGACGAACGTCGCGGGAACGCCGGGCGGAGATCGCAGGATCCTGGACGAGTCGTCGATCGGCGCTTCCGGTCCTCGCGTCCAGTTCGCGCTGGCGCCTTCGGTGACACCGGCAGGCAACGTCCCGGGCGTGGATCAGGGACTCGACGGGATGGTGGGCACGGCGATGTTCCGGGTGACCTTCCGCGTGCTGGCAGGCCCGAGCTGGCCGGTCGAGTTCTTCATCGATTCGGACTACACGGGGGATGGCGTGTTGCTTGCGGGGGGCGTCCTGACGGACGCCGAGGGCATTCATCGCGTCCTGGTGCCGGAGCCCGGGACCGCGCTGCTGCTCGGGCTGGGGCTTACGGGTCTCGCCAACAAGCGCCGCCCTTAGCCTCATGAAACGATCGTGGTCTCCCCGCTGAGAGAGCTGGCCATCCGGCCATTGTCCTGATCCGCCTCCGCTGCCCCCAAGATCAGCCCCTCCGGAGCGCCCTCCGAATGAGCTCCGGATCGACTGTCGTCGCCGGCACCGCCCCCGCGCGCCGCCGCCCCCGCGCCGCCGGAAACCAGCTCCGCACGTCCTCCTCGAGCCCCATCCCGTGCATGTAGTTGTACAGCGCCGTCCGCAGCCCCTCGGCGTAGAAGTCGTGATCGCAGCCCGTCGGATCGACGAACGCGAGATCGTTGCGCGCAAAGAGCGGTGACGTGCTGAGCGCCGGCGGGATGAGCTCGATCCCGTACTGCTCGGGCGAGCGGCCAATCGGGCTGTGCGCCGTTGCGGTGAAGCGGTGCCAGAAGGCGGATTGGATGCAGCCTTCAGCGAAGAGCTGGCGGACGCGCTCGAGCGAATCGATCGTCTCCTGTGCGGTCTGGGTCGGGAAGCCGTACATCAGGTAGGCGTGGACCATGATGCCGGCGTCCGCGAAGGCGCGTGTCACGCGGGCGACCTGCTCGACGGTGACGCCCTTCTTCATGAGGGCGAGCAGGCGATCCGAGGCGACCTCGAGGCCGCCGCTGATCGCGACACAGCCCGAGCGGGCGAGCAGGCGTGCGCGCTCGGGCGTGAAGGCCTTCTCGAAGCGGACGTTGCCCCACCACGTGATCGAGACGCCGCGTTCGATCAGCTTCGCGGCGAGGGCCTCGAGGCCGGCGGG
>CAZFKD010000156.1:0-6763 GCA_964519695.1 uncultured Spirochaetaceae bacterium | reverse complement strand
GAGGCGATCGGCGGGGGTGCGTTCGTAGCGGGCGATGTAGTCGAGCGAAACGTCGCAGAAGGCGCACTGCTTCCAATAACAGCCGTGGGCGATCGTCAGCTTGTTCCAGCGGCCGTCGGACCAGAGACGGTGCATGGGGTTCAGCATCTCGAGCAGCGAGACATAACGGTCGAGGGGCAGGCCGGCGTAGGTCGGCGTGCCGGCCTCGCGCTGGGGGATGTCGCGCTGGGCCAGGTCGGTCTGGAGCCGGACGACGCCGTCGCGGCGGACCAAGGTGCGCAGGAGCGGGATTTTTGGATCGCGCAGATGGGCGAGCAGGGCGAGGAGCGGGGCCTCGCCGTCGTCGAGGGTGAGAAAGTCGGCGTAGTCGAAGAGGCGGGGATCGGCGAGCGAGCGCAGCTCGGTGTTGACGTAGCCGCCGCCGAGCACGACGCGGATCGCCGGGGCGATCGCCTTCGCGGCGCGGGCGATGCGGAGGGCGCCGTAGAGGTTGCCCGGGAACGGGACCGTCAATCCGATCAGATCGGGGCGATGGCGCGCGACGAGGTCGGCGGCGAGCGCGTCGAGCAGCTGGTCGACGACGGAGGGCTCGCCCTCGAGCGCCTCGCGCAGCGGATCGAAGCTCGGGGCGCTGGCTGCGAGCCGCTCGCCGTAGCGGGCGAGCTCGAACTCGGGATCGATGCCTTCGCGGACGAGGTCGGCGAGATCGTCGATGTAGAGGCTCGCGAGATGCTTCGCGCGGTCGGCCGTCCCGAGCGCGCCGAAGGCCCAGGCGAGGGGGTCGTCGCCGGGCGCGTCGGCTCCGGCGCCCGGCTCGGCGCCCGCGGCGCCATCCTCGCTCGCGTGAAGCGCCGCGAAACGCGGCCCCTCCGGCAGGAACGCCCGGCCGACGATGCGCAGCGCGAGGCTCGGATCGCGGCCCTGCAGGAAGCGCACGACCGGGTCGATCGTCTCGAGATAGCGGTCCGCTCGTGCGAGAAAATGCAGGACGGATTCGGGAGCGCCCCTGCGCGGCCGCCCGAGCGCGGCCGCGACGCGCGCGAGGCCCGTGCGGCTGAAGAGGCGCAGGAAGAGTTCGAGCGCGGCGTCGGCCTGGAAGACCTCGAGCTCGCCGGCGAGCTCGACGCGCTGTCGCAGGAAGCCCGTGAGATACGCCGTCGCGGGATACGGCGTATTCAGCTGCGTCATGGGCGGCGTGACGAGGAGGAGGCGCAACGTCGGCACATTAGCAAAGGGCGCCTCAGCTCCGGATCAAGACCATGCCCGCGAAGACCGCCGCGACCGCGACCCAGCGCCAGATGCCCACCCGCTCCCGCAAGAAGACGATCCCGATCGCCACGGCGAACAGGATGCTCGTCTCCCGCAGCGAGACGACGAGGCCGACGGGGGCGTTCGTGATCGCCCAGACGAGGATCTGATACGAGAGCGTCGAGACGAGGGCACCGAAGACGACGAGCTTCCATTCCGTCCTCATCGCCGCCGCCAGATCGATCCGCCGGACCTGATAGGCGGCCATCGCGATGCCGTTGCTGACGGCGATGAACGGGCCATAGGACATCGGGTCGTTCGCGGTGCGCGCGCCGAGGGAATCGGCGAGGACGGAGAGGGCCGTCACGAGCGCCGACAGCGCGGCGAACGCGAGCCCGCGCAGGGTCACGGTCTTCGAGCGCTGGACGGCCTCCCAGCCGAGCAGCACGATGCCCGCCGAGACGCAGGCGACGCCGAGGCCCTGCACGGTCTCGAGCCGCTCGCCGTGGACCCAGATCGAGGCGACCGCGATCAGGACCGGATTGAGTCCGCGGATCACCGGATAGGCGACCGCGAAATCCCCTTCGCGATAGGCGCTCCCGAGCAGCGCCTGGGCGGGCACGCTGAGCGCGATCGTCAGCGCGATCCAGCCGAAGGCGGAGGCGTCGGGGAAGCCGAACCAGGCGAGCAGCAGGACGTTCGGCCAGGCCGCGCCGATCCCGAGCGCGACGATCGCGCGATAGGGATCGGGGCGCGACTTGACCCAGGCGTTCCAGGTCGCGTGGAGCAGCGCGCAGACGAGCATCGCGAGAAACACGGAAGTGGTCATCGGTTTCCGTTCGCTGCGCGACTCCGCGCCCTCGGCGCCGATCGCGTTCGGGGCGTGCGGTCCGGGAGCATGTCTCGGGGCGAGGTCACGGGGCGAGGAAGCTGCGCAGCTGGGCGAGGCGCGCCGCGCCGTTCGCCGGTGCGCCGCCGCGCCCCCATTCGATCGCTTCGAGCAGGAGATCGGCGGTCAGACCGTAGGCGGTCGCGCCGTGCCAGAGCAGGGTCGTATTCGCGTAGCGGACACCCTTGTGCTCGACGAGGTCGATGCCGCGGGCCTCGGGCCGCGCGATCTCGTCGACGTCGACGCACAGGATCTCGGCGACCTCGCCCGGATCGGCACGCAGGGCAGGGGGCGACGCGAGCCAGCCGACGACCGGCACGATGTGGTGGCCCGCGCCGCTCCAGGCGTCGTCGAGGGGGCCGAGGATTTCGACGGCCTCCGGCGCGAGGCCGATCTCTTCGCGGGCCTCGCGCAGCGCGGCGGCCGTGAAGGATTCGCCGGGATCGAGGCGGCCGCCCGGGAAGGCGATCTGGCCCGCGTGGTCGGAGAGGTGGGCGGCGCGGCGCGTGAGGGCGACGCGGATCGAATCGCCGTCGGGCCAGAAGGCGATCAGGACGGCCGAGCGCCGGAATGGGCCGGGGATCGCAGTCTCCGGAAAGCAGAAGGGCGAGCGATCCCGGAGCCGCGCAAGCTTCGATCGGAAATCGCTCACGCGATCCATTGCGCCTTCCTCATGAACTTCGACCGCCTGCCGGGGTCGATGCCGCGGACGGACGGCTGGACGGACTTTGACGTGTTCGGGCCGACGGGCAACCCTCCGCCCATGGCCGACTTCGACCTCGACTCGATCGATCGACTCCTCACCACGACCAAGGCTGTGCGGCGCCGACTCGATTTCGAGCGGCCGGTGCCACGCGAGGTCGTCCTCGAGTGCGTCCGCCTCGCTTGTCATGCGCCGAACGCATCGAACGCGCAGGAATGGCGCTGGGTCCTCATCGATGATCGGGAGCAGAAGCAGCGGGTCGCCGAGGTCTATCGCGAGATCCTCGTGCCCCGCGTCTCGCAGATGCTGGCGACGAAGCAGGCCGCGGGCGACGCCGCCGGTGCGCGCATCTCGACCTCGATCCTCCATCTCGCCGAACGTCTGCACGAAGCGCCGATCCTCGTGCTGCCCTGTTACGATGTCGAAGCGGCGCTCCGCCGCTACCACACCCTGATTCCCGACCCCGGTCCCTACGGCCTCTCGTCGCAGATGGACTCGGGCATGTTCGCGTCCATCCTGCCGGCGGTCTGGAGCTTCCAGCTCGCCCTGCGCAGCCGCGGCCTCGCCTCCGCGCTGACGACCGCCCACCAGCTGAACCCGTCCGCGATGGCGAAGGTCCTCGAGCTACCGGAGGGCTGGTTCCAGACTGCGCTCATCCCCGTGGCCTACCCGAAGGGCGAGGACTTCTCGCCGTCGCCGCGGCGGCCCGTCGCAGAGGTCGTCTTCTGGAATCGCGGGCGCTGAGCGCCGCCTCGGATCGGCGACGGACGGAGCGGCCCCTCGCGCCGCTGCGAGCCGGATCCGGCGTATGCTCGTCGGCCGCGGAGACGCCGCTCGCGATCTGGAAGAAAGAAGAGGGATCTGTCCCGCCGGGGAGGCTCTTGAGACCGGGCCAGATCGGGAGCGGACTCGCCCGTCGGGCCACGCAAGGGCGTCGAGCTCGTTTCGGATGCGGCAAATCCGCCCGCTCCCGGGTGAGATCGAGAAAAATCTGCTCGATTGCTCGATTTTTCCTGACATTTTCTGGAGTGGTGGATTTAAGATACCGGGATCCATGCGGATGAGATCCAGAATCTCATCGACAGGCCTCCAACGCCCGGATGTGCCCCCAGCCGGGACGTGTCCACCGGGTCCAAGAAGGAATCGACAATGCGCGGTTCGACGGTCGAGTTCATCGCGAATCAGGTCCGCCGATCGAGCCTGGCCGCGATCGCGGTCTGCCTGCTTGCCCCCGGCCTCGTGAGCGCCGCTCCCATCACCTACGCGTTCACGTCGGGCACCGTGACGCTCCGCGCCATCCTCGACGATGGCACCGTGACCTCCGTCCTCAGCGGTCCGTCGCCCGTCAACGTCCTTCTCGGCGGAACGTCCGTGACCTTCGATCCCGACGGCGGCATCAACGGATCTCTGATCGACTTCGAGCTCGTCCCCGCCTCGCTCCTCGAGCTCGACCTCGACGAGTCGCTCGTCGGCCTCGACACCATCAGCGTCGCCAACGCCCGCCTCGTCAACGACACGAGCACCCAGTCGTTCGTCAGCCCGACCGGTCAGTTCTTCGTCAACACGATCATCACCGCCGACGTCTCCGGCTTCCTGCCCGGCGGCATCCCCTTCGGTCCCGAGTCCGTCACCTCGATCGATTCCGAGGTCACCGGCTCCCTCGGCATCGCCGGCGACACCATCACGTTCAATCTCGCCGGCATCAACATCGCCCGCTTCGCCCAGCTCCCCGGCCCCGGCCCCGACGTCCTCGTGAAGGCCGACTTCAGCTTCGTCGGCACCGTCATCCCCGAGCCCGGCACCGCCCTGCTGATCGCCCTGGGTCTGGGAACGCTGTCCGCCTCTCGCCGAGCCCGCAACTGACTTCCCCTCCGCCTCCCCGTCGCCGCCCGTACGAGCACCGTTAGTTGTAGGGTTGGGACCCAGGGGTCATGTGGCCGTCGAGGTCGTTCTTGAACTGGACGACGATGTAGCGGTCCGTCCAGGCCCAGCCCCCTTCGATCCGTGCCCACTCGTCTTCGTAGCGCCCCGCCACGAGCAGCTCGAAGCGCGCGCCCGGCGCGCCCGGAATCTGCTGCGCGACCGTGTACGCGGTCGTCGAGCGCGCCGTCCCCGCGTCGAGGTCGACCTCGATCAGGACGTTGGTGTACATCTCGCGGGTCGCGCGGCCGTGGCCCGGGTAGGTGATGTTGGTGGACCGGTATTGATCGCGGATGGCCTCGCTGCCCTTCAGGATCCTGCGGCCGAGGCGATCGGCGCCGAAGGTCGCATGCCGCAGCAGCCTTCCGACCTGCTCGAAGTCGCCGTTCTCGAGCGCATAACCCATGCGGTAGATCTGCTGCTCGATCTCGCGGTGGGCTTCGAGCAGCGAGAGTCGGCGGAGGGTCGGGTCGTCGTCCATGCGCGAACGGTGGCACATGCGCCGCAGGTGCGAAACGGACGAATGAGGTACGCGGGGGGCACATCGGCTGGCGCCTCGGCGCTCGCTTTGCTCGGCGTTCGGCTCCTGTCGTTCGGTCCTCGTCCTTCGCGCTCGGCGCTCGGCGCTAGGCGGCGCCGGAGCCCGGACGGCGGCCGGGGTCGCTCTCCGCGACCGTGCCGTCGGCGACGAGCGAATCGATCGCGGCGTCGGTCAGTCCGTGCTCGCGCAGGACGGCGCGCGTATCGGCGCCCGTATGCCCCATCGCGGTCGTGATGCGTGCGGGCGTCTCGCTGAACTGCCACATCGGCCGCGGCTGTCGGACCTTGCCGACGAAGCCCGTCTCGCGCTCGACGAGCAGATCGAGATGGCGGACCTGGGGATCGAGGTGGACGTCGCGGCGGCGCTGGACGGGCCCGGCCGGGACACCGTTCTCGGTGAGCCGCGCGAGCAGATCCGCGGCATCGAAGCGCGCGGCGGCGACGACGAGCTCCGCATGGAAGGCGGGGAAGTTGAGTACGCGCTTCGGCGTCTCCGAGAAGCGCTCGTCGACCAGCCAGTCGGGCCGGTCGAAGGCGATCGCGAGGCCGTCGAAGGGTGGGAGCGTCGGGCTGCAGGCGAGCTCGCCGCCGTCCCGCGCGCACACGACGACGAGCCCCGCGGCCGGCATCTGGAGCATGTTGGGCGGCAGCGCGTCGATCGGGATCGGCGGCTCGACCTGCGAGAGCGCGGGCCCCATCGCGTCGGCCCAGAGGAAATGCAGCCCGACGCCGAGCATCGGCAGATCGATCCGCTGCCCCCGCCCCGTGCGCTCGCGGACGTAGAGCGCGGCGAGGATCGCCTGCACGGCAGCGAGCCCCGTCGATTTGTCGACCACGACCTGGGAGAGCAGCGAGGCCTGGCCAGTCGCGGGGTCGCGTTGATAGTCGACCATGCCGACCCGCGCCTGGATCACGAAGTCGTAGACGCGCTGCTCCGCGTCCGGCCCGTCGGTCCCGAGACCGGAGATCGCGGCGTAGATCAGCCGCGGATTGCGGGCCGCGAGCGCTTCGTAGCCGACGCCGAGGGCCTCGGGCTTGCCGGGCCGGATGTTGTGGAGGAAGACGTCCGCCGACGCGGCGAGATCCGCGAACAGCGCGCGCCCGGCGGGCGTCGCCGCGTCGATCGAGACGAAGCGCTTGCCGCGATTCAGCGCATAGAAGACCGGGGTCACGGCATGCGGCGCGCGGCCCGCGTTGCGGATCAGATCGGGCTTCGATTGGCTCTCGACCTTCACGACGTCGGCGCCGAGTTCGGCGAGCAGGAGCCCGGCGAGCGGGCCGGAATAGATGCTGGTCAGCTCGACGACCCGGAGGCCGGCGAGGGGAGCGGAATCATCCATCGCGCGATGATACGCTCGCGCCATGTCCGAAGCCCACCCCTCCTCCGCCGAAGTCCGCCGCGCTCTCTCGCATCCGATCGTCGATGCCGACGGTCATTTCGTCGAGGTCTGGCCGCTCGCCCA
>CAZFKD010000155.1:4455-8548 GCA_964519695.1 uncultured Spirochaetaceae bacterium | reverse complement strand
CGCCGCCGCCGCCCGCGAAGCGGCGATCCTCGGCTACAGCGCGATCGCGATGTCCCAGTATGCGGGCCGCCATCGCGCCATCGACTGGGCGGCGACGGCCCGCCGGGCGCGGCGCGTCTTCGAGTTCCTGCGCGCGCGCCCGCCGCGGCCGGGCATGTTCTGGAACGTCAACCTGCCGCATCCGGCGGACGAGTCGTGGCACCAGGAGATCGTCCTCTGCCCCCTCGATCCGAGCCCCCACGCCTTCGACTACGAGCGCCGCGACGGCGCGCTCCACTGGATCAGCGACTATCACAGCCGCCCGCGCCGGAGCGGCCACGACATCGACGTCTGCCTGTCCGGAAGCATCGCCGTCACCGAGATCCCGATCCAGCCGGGCCTGCTCCCCTGAATCGTCGACCGCCCGGACCATCGACGCGAATTCACGCTTTGACTTTCTGCCCGATCACCGATACAAACGCAGCCATCCCAATGGAGCCCGATCCCGTGACCGCCCTCGATCTCCGAAACACGCACGCGTTCGCCCGGCACGCCGCGCTGCAGGCCATGCGGCCTGCCGCCCCGCTCGCCGGGACGAAGCGGACCTGTACGCGCTGGGCCGATGGCGCCCTTCACGTCGAGACGCTCGCCCCGCGTGGCGTTCGAAAAAAGAGGGAGATGGACTCCATGGCAGAGGTCGACTGAAGCGAAGAGCCGAAGACCTCGAAGCTCCGCAGGACCCGAAGGGTCGAAGACGCAGAGCAAGACCCACGAGAACCCCTCCCGCCCCAGACGGCCGGAGGGGTTCTCGCCGTTTGGGGCCTCGAGGAACGCAGGGACCGGCCGCAGGCGCGGGCGAGCCCGAAGCAGCGAACGAAGAGGACGAAGCGATGGAACGACGAAGCGCAGCCCGGACCGGATTCGGCCCCTGGCTCGAGCACCTGGCGTGGAACGCGGCCGCGGGTGCTGCGCTCGCCGTCATGCTCCTCGTGCTGCTCGCATCACTCGAATGGCTCGACGCCCTCGCGAAGCCGCCGACGCCCCGTCCCAGCGCACGAGAGGGCGCGGGCTCCGCAGCGCCCCCCGTCGTCGCGGGCGGGCGGGCTGCGACGGGCGAGGCGTGTGCGTCCGTCTCGGACGGCTCCGGCTGATCCGGGTCCCCGAAAAAAGACCGACCGGCGGGCAGCCATGCTGCCTCGCCGGTCGGTCCTGTTCGCTCCGGGCGCTCGCGGAGCGAGCCTTGCCGGGGCGTTGGTGCTCTACGCCCGACTACTCGGGCTGCTGCAGCGCCTTGGCCGCAGCATCGGCCTTCCTGGCCGCAGCGTCGAGCGCGCCCGCCGCGCTCTCTGCGGCCGAGGCCGCTGCATCGTTCGCCGCCGCGTTCGCCTCGTCGACCGCCGCCTCGACGCTCGCCTTCGCCTCGTCGGCAGCCGCCGCCGCCGAAGCCGCAGCCTCGTCGACCGCTGCCGCCGCGCTCTCACCGGCCGCCTCGATGGCCGCGCCGGCCGAGGTCGCCGCTTCACCGGCCATCTCACCGGCCGCCGCCGCCGCTTCATTCGCCTCTGCGGCGAGCTCCTCCGCGCTCTCGCCCGCTGCGTCCGCCGCGCCCTCGACGCCCGCCGCCACGCTGCCCGCGGCTTCCTTCATCGCCTCGGTCGCCGACTGCGCGCCGCCCTTGTCGTCCTGTCCACAACCCGCCAGACCTGCCAGGACAAGCCCGAGCGAGACCACCCCGATCGCCTTCCAACCGCGCATTCGCATGTTCATTCCCTCCACTCCCCTCGATCGATCGACGGCGACGCCCGTCACCCCCGCGATCGAAGAATTCCTTGGTGGCGCGCACGATACGCGACGATCACACCCAACACACCTGCCAGCCACGTGTTTGTCGCATTTGGTTCGGGAACGGCAGCCAGTCCGGCCGGTGTGAAGGTGTCGAGACTGAGGGTCTCGATGCTCGTTCCGGTCGTCGGGTCGACGATGTCGTAGAACGTGCGTTCCCCGCCGAAGGCCGTGCCGACCAGGTACAGCAGACCGGTCGAACGCGAGTACGAAAGACTCGCGTCTTCCCGGAAAAGCCCCGCGCCGACAACCTGGTTCGACACGCACGGCGAGGGCGGGCAGGTCGCGAGGTCGATCTCGTAGAGGCCATCGGGGCCGAAAGGCGTCGCTGCGAAGAGCCGGCCCTGGAGACTGTCGTAGGCGAGCCCCGTGAAGAGCGCGGCCGGCGTCCAGATCAGGGATCCGAGCAGCGTCGAGGTCGACGGCGATGCGGGCGAGATCGCGCGCAGCTCGCCCGTCGCGCCGCCGACCTCGAAGACGAGGAGCCGGTCGTCTTCCGGCGCGCTCGTCGGCCCCGGGTCGTAGGCCATCGACACGATCTCGTCGGTCCCGTTCGCGAGCACGCCGACGGTCGCGAGGATCCGTCCCGTCGCCGGATCGATCGTGACGATCGAATCGTCACCGATCGTCGGCACGACCCCGTAGAGAGTCGCGCTGTCTTCGGCCCATTCGAGGGCGCGGACGTCGTCGGCGGTGGGCGCGAAGGGGCCCAGCGTCGACCAGTGGCCGGAGAGGGCCGAGATCGCGATCGCGTCGTCGGGGGGCCCGCCGGCGGCGGTCCCCGGTGCGGCGGCCGCGATCAGTCGAACGCCGGCGGAGCCCGACGCCTCACCGCACAGACCGCCCGAGCAGACACCGTACTGGGGCCCGCTGCAAACCGTGGCGTCGGGCTCGATCGCGCCGGCATCGGTATGGCAGGTACAGGATTCACCACTCGAAGTCGTCGTCCGCGCCGCCCTGAAATTCGTGCACTCGCTGGCGGCGAGGCAGGTTCCCTGGCCCGGCGTGAACACGCTGGCCTGCATGATCTGGCACTCGGCGGCGGCGACATGGACGAGGCAGGCGTTATGTCCGCGTTCGTGGGCGGTCACCGAGGCGAGGATGTCGTCGTCGAAGGCGTCGACGGTGACGACCATCCAGAGGTTCGGATCGTCGTTGCCGTTGCCGTCGCAGTTCGGCCGCTCGGCGCAGCCGATCGCCGTGGGGGCCAAGCCGCCGCAGTAGGTCATGCTGTCGATCAGGAAGGCGTTCGAGCCCGCGCCACCGGCGTTGTTGAAGAAGTTCTGGTCCGACAGGGAATCGAGGACGTCGCGGCCGTCGCCAGGCGTACCGAAGGTCGCGAGCGGCGCCGTCCTTGCGAGGCGCGCGCAGCATGCGCGGTCGAACGGGCCCTGGCGGCCTTCGACGAGACCATTCGCGCTGGCGACGGCAGCATCGATGACGCCCTGCCAGTAGGCGAAATCCCGGCCGGCGCCGGCGTCGATGAGGTCGACGTGGACGTACCAGGTCAGCTCGTGGAGATCGACTTCCGGCGCCGCCTCGGCCCGATCGGCGACGAGGCCGAAGCCGAGGACGAGGCCGAGGGCCGTTCCGGAGACGCGGCCGGGGACGATTCCGGGGATGCCGCCGAGCAGGCGCTGCGCAAGCCGACGGATCGCAGCAGGGAACCCCCTCATCGCGCCCCTCCTGGTGCGCGGCGCGCGGCCTCGGCGCGCACGGCGCGCACATGCCCGACGAGCGCGGGATCCGCAGCGCCCCGTTCGACCGCATCGAGGATGCGCTGGGCCTCGGGCAGGCCGGTCTCGGCGAGCGCCCCGGCCGCCGCCCGGCGCTCGAGCGCCTGGAGCCGCGAGCCGCCGAAATGGCGAAAAGTCCAGCCCGGAGGATCCGCCTCGAAGCAGGCTTCGAGGTCGCGCAGGGCCCGGCGATCGCGGGACGCGAGCCGGCCGAGGGCGAAGGGGAGCGCCTGCCAGGCCCGGAACCGATCGCGCTCGATCTCGCCCGCGGCAGGTTGCGACGCGACCCAGCCCGCAATGGCTTCGTAGGCGCCCGGCCCGCCGACGACGCCGAGCGCGTACAGGATGCGTGCATGACTGGGCGTCTCGGCGGAATCGGCCAGCATCTCGATGAGGCGCGCGGCCCCGCCGGCACCGATGCGCGCGACCTCCGCCTCGGGCAGCCCCTCGAAATGAATCTGGCGGACGAGGTTCTCGGTCGCTTCCACGCCGAGCTCGCCTTCACCGCCGCCCTGGGCCCCGACGCGATCGGCGGC
>CAZFKD010000155.1:0-4445 GCA_964519695.1 uncultured Spirochaetaceae bacterium | reverse complement strand
CCCGCCGCGAGCATCGCGATCAGCAGGGTCCGCAGACGTCCCTTCCCTTCCTGCGATATCCGGCTCTCTCGGCGCCCTCGCCTCTCTCTCTCCACCCGGCCGCGGGCATCCGGGGCGAGCCCGGCCCCCCGTACGGGACCCTGCCCCGCCCTTCGCATCACGATCGGTCCTCCGCGAAATCCGCGCCTCGCGATCCTAGCGCCGCCCTGCGGGCCGAGCGTTGACACGCTCGTCAATTCGGCGATTCTGGCAGCACGGGTGCGAGCAGGCCGTGACCCACGACACGACCGTCTCACGCTGACCCCCTCCGATCCGACCGTGCCAGGAAGACCGGGCCGCCGCCCGGGCGTTTCCCGTCGTGCGCCGCAGGACGCGCATCGGGATCGGTCCCGGGATCGAACGAGCGCGCAGACAAAAGAGAGAGGCCTCCCCGATGAACTTCGATTTCTCCGACGAACAGAAGCTGCTCCAACAGACCGCCCGCGACTATCTCGCCGAGCATTCGCCGCTCTCGACCTGCCGCGAGATCCTCGAGAGCGATCAGCCCTACGCCGCCTCGCTCTGGAAGGGCGCGGCCGAGATGGGCTGGCAGGGCGCCGTGATCCCCGAGGAGTTCGGGGGCGCGGGCTTCGGCCATCTCGAGCTCGCGATGATCGCCTACGAAGTCGGCCGCGCCCTCGCGCCGATCCCCTTCGGTCCGAGCGTCTTCGTCGCGACCGAGGCGATCCTGCGCCATGGCAGCGCCGCCCAGAAATCCGCCTGGCTCCCGGAGCTCGCGAACGGCTCGGCGATCGGGACCTTCGCGCTCACCGAGAAGCCCGGCCAGAACGCCGCCGAGGCGATCACCGCGAGCGTGAAGGACGGCAAGCTCTCGGGCGTGAAGTCGCCGGTCGCCGACGGCGACGTCGCGAGCCTCGCGATCGTCGCCGCGAAGGAGAACGGCAGGGCCGGCCTCTATCTGGTCGATCTCGCCGGCGCGGGCATCGAGCGCAAGGCGCTCGAGTCCTTCGACCCGAGCCGCTCCCAGGCGACGATCCGCTTCGACGGCGCCCGCTGCGAGCCCCTCGCCGGCGCAGATGCCGCAGCGATCGCGCGGCTGCTCGATCGTGCGGCGGTGCTGACGGCGTTCGAGCAGATCGGCGGCGCGGACCGCGCCCTCGAGATCACGCGCGCCTTCATCGTCGGTCGTTATGCCTTCGGAAAGCCGATCGCCGCGAACCAGGCGATCAAACACCGCATGGCGGACCTCTGGTGCGAGATCGAGATCGCGCGCTCGAACGCCTACTACGCCGCCTGGGCCCTCGCGAACGAGGACGCCGAGCTGCCGGTCGCGGCCTGCCTCGCGCGTATCGCCGCCGCGGACGCGTTCGAGAAGACGACGATCGAGATGATCGAGTTCCACGGCGGCGTCGGATACACCTGGGAGTACGACTGCCATCTCTTCTACCGCCGCGCGAAGCAGCTCGCCGGCCTGCTCGGTACGCCCAAGTACTGGAAGAACCTCCTGATCGACCGCCTCTCGACGAAGAAGGGCGCCGCGCAGGCCGCCTAGGAGAACACGATGGACTTCAACGACACCCCCGCCGAGGCCGCCTTCCGCGCCGAGGCCCGCGCCTGGCTCGAGAAGAACGCCCGCCCGCGAACCGCGACGACCCCGACCATCAGCGGCGAGGATCTGACGGCCGAGGTCGTGAAGCAGTCCCAGGCCTGGCAGAAGAAGAAGGCCGAAGCCGGCTGGGCCTGCATCACCTGGCCGAAGGAATACGGCGGCCGCGGCGCGACCCCGATCCAGAACGCCATCTGGGGCCAGGAGCAGGCGAAGTTCGAGACGCCGCCCGACGTCTTCTCGATCGGCATCGGCATGTGCGGCCCGACGATCCTGACCCACGGCACGCCCGAGCAGAAGCAGCGCTGGATTCCGAAGCTGATCACCGGCGAGGAGATCTGGTGCCAGCTCTTCTCCGAGCCGTCCGCCGGCTCGGACCTCGCGGGCCTGCGCACGAGCGCGGTCAAGCAGGGCGACGAATGGGTCGTGAACGGCCAGAAGATCTGGACCTCCGGCGCGCAGATCTGCGAATGGGGCATCCTCGTCGTGCGGACGGACGCGGCGGTCGCGAAGCACGCGGGCCTGACCTTCTTCGTGGTCCACATGCGCTCGCCCGGCATCGAGATCCGCCCGATCACCCAGATCAACCGCGGCCAGGGCTTCAACGAGGTCTTCTTCACCGACGTCCGCATCCCCGACGATCAGCGCATCAGCGGCGTCGGCAACGGCTGGGCCGTCTCGATCACGACGCTGATGAACGAGCGCATGTCGATCGGCTCGGGCATGGGCGTCGGCGCGATCGAGGACCTCGTCGGCTTCATGGATGAGATCGAGATCGACGGGCGCCCCGCCAGCGAAGATCGCCAGGTCCGCGAGCGGATCGCCGAGTTCGTCGTCAAGGCGCGCGGCCTCAAGTACACCTCGCTGCGGACCCTCTCCGCCCTCTCCCAGGGCAAGACCCCGGGCCCCGAAGCGAGCATGAGCAAGCTCGTCGGCGCCGTCCTGCAGCAGCACGCCGCTTCGTTCGCGATGGAGATCGCGGGCACCGCCAGCGCGCTCCGGGGCGAGTCGGCGCCGGCCGCGGCGGCCTGGCAGGAGCGCTACCTCTCGCTCCCGGGCCTGCGCATCGCGGGCGGGACCGACGAGATCCTGCGCAACATCATCGCCGAGCGCGTGCTGGGCCTGCCGCCCGACGCCCGCGCCGACAAGGGGCTCGCGTTCAAGGACGTGCCGACCGGCCCGCCCAAGGCCTGAGCGATCCGTCCGGCGGGCGCGCCCTGCGCCCGCTGGACGGATCGCCGAGGAGAACGCATGCCGGAGAAATACGTCCGCCAGGGCGGTCTCCCGATCCTGCTGCGACACACGGGCGCGTCGACGCTGCCCGAGCATCCGCCGTCGGTCGCCTCGGGCCGCTCGGTCGTCTGCCTCCACGACGCCGGCCTGCAGAGCTCGATCTTCATCGACCTGCTCGCCGCGATCGGCGAAGAAGCCTGCGCCCTCGCCTTCGACCTGCCGGGCCACGGCCGCTCCGGGGGGCTCGACGCGCTCCCCTCGATCGAGGCGATGAGCGAGTGTGCTCGGGGCGTCGCCGTCTGGTGTCACGCGGAGCGGCCGATCCTCGTCGGCCACGGCATGGGCGCCCTCGTCGCCCTCGACTGGGCCCGGCGCGCGCCCGAGTCCGTCTCCGGACTCGTGCTCTGCGCGACCGGCCGCGCCCTCGGCCTGCGGGACGAAACGATCGAGACGATGCGGAGCGTCACCCTCGGCCGCGCCCCGCGCCCCTTCGACGCCGCGCGTCTCGCCCCCGGCGCCCCGCGCGAGCGCATGCAGCGCTTCTACATGGAGAGCATCCAGACCGATCCGCGCGCGACCCTCGTCGATCTCGAGGCCTGCCGCGCCTTCGCGCGCGCCGATGAAGGCAGCGCCGGAGCGAGCGCGGGCCACGCCCTGCGAACGAAGGCCCCTGTCGCGACGGTGATCGCCTGCGGCGAGGCCGAGCCCGAAGCCGATCGCACGGCGGCGCAGGGCCTCGCCGAGCGCCTCGGCGCGCGCCACGAGACCGTGCGCGAAGGCGCGAGCCTGCTGCCCCTCGAATGCCCGGCGGCGCTCGCGCGCGAGATCCTCCGCCTGGCGGTCGCTTCGGAGGCCGCATGACGATCTCGGGCCGGATCGCGATCGCCGGTGTCCACGAATACGAGAGCCGCTATGCGCCGGACAAGACCGAGCTGCAGATCATGGCCGAATGCGCGCGGGAGGCGCTCGCCGATGCGGGCCTGACCCTCGCCGACGTCGACGGCCTGCTCGGCGCGTCGATGACGATGGGCGCGATGGGCATGGTCCAGCTCTCCGAGTACCTGAACATCAAGCCGCGCTTCTTCGACGGCAACAACATCGGCGGCTCCTCCTTCGTCGGCCATGTCGCCCATGCGGGCGCCGCGATCGCTGCCGGGCTCTGCGAGGTCGCCCTCATCCTCTACGGCAGCAAGGCCGCCTCCGACGCCATGGCGATCGGGACCGGCGACGCCAGCGGCCGCGATCCGGGCGCCGCCTTCGTCGCGCCCTACGGCATGACGCTCGTCTCCTCCTACGCGATGGTCGCCGCGCGCCACATGCATCAATACGGCACGAAGCCCGAGCAGCTCGCCGACATCGCCGTCTCGACCCGCCATCACGCGAGCCGGAATCCCCACGCGAAGATGCGCAAACCGATCACCCGCGATGAAGTGCTCGCGAGCCGCCTGATTGCCGATCCGCTGCATCTGCTCGATTGCTGCATCATCAGCGACGGCGGCGGCGCGGTCGTCGTGACGAGCCTCGAGCGCGCGAAGGATCTGCGCCGGCGTCCGATCGTCGTGCGCGGCTCGGGGGAGGCCGTCGCCCACCGCGAGATCGGCTCCCC
>CAZFKD010000154.1:4805-8558 GCA_964519695.1 uncultured Spirochaetaceae bacterium | reverse complement strand
GAGCCCGCCGCGCGCGAGCGCGCGCCGGCCTCGGCGACGCCGGAGAGCGGGGAGCCCCTGCCATGAATCCCGAGCAGCTCCTCGAGACCGGTCTCGCCCGCCTCGGCCGCGGCACGCTGGCGCGCCTCGCCGCCCTCGGCGACTTCACGCGCTTCGCCCTCGCGACGCATCGCGTGCTCTTCTTCCGCCGCCTGCCGATCGCCGAGACCCTGCGCCAATTCGATGCGATCACCGTCCGTTCGTCGACGATCGTCTTCATCACCGCGCTCTTCACCGGCATGGTCCTCGCGCTCCAGACCGCGAGCGCGCTCGGCCGCTTCGGCGCGAAGCCCTATACGGGCAGCTTCGTCGGCCTCGCGTTCGTGCTCGAGCTCGGGCCGGTCCTGACGGCCGTCGTCGTCGCCGGCCGCGTCGGCGCCGGGATCTCTGCCGAGCTCGGTTCGATGGCCGTGTCGGAGCAGGTCGATGCGATCCGCGCGCTCGGCGCCGACCCGACCCAGAAGCTCGTCGTGCCGCGCGTCGTCGCGACGACGCTCGGGCTGCCGATGCTCGCGATGTTCGCCAACTGGCTCGGCATTCTCGGCGGGCTCCTGATCGCGACCCAGTCCGGCATCGGGGCCAGCTTCTACTATCAGAGCGTCGTCGGGGTCGTCACGCTGACGGATCTCTGGAGCGGTCTCGTGAAGACGCTCGTCTTCGGCTGGCTGATCGCGATGATCGCCTGCCATCAGGGGCTCGCGACGACGGGCGGTACGGTCGGTGTCGGGCAGGCGACGACGCGTACGGTCGTCATCAGCTCGATCGCGGTGTTCGTTTCGGATTTCTTCCTGACGAAGGTGATCCTGCTTTGGTGACGGGCGAGGGCGGAACGAGGGCGTCGGACGGGCAGCAGGTCCCGCCGCTGATCGAGCTCGTCGGCGTCACGAAGGGCTTCGGCGGCCGGCCCGTCCTGCGCGGGCTCGACCTCGCGGTCGAACGCGGCGAGATCTTCACGCTGCTCGGCGGCTCGGGGTCCGGGAAATCCGTGCTGCTGAAACACATGGTCGGTCTGCTCCGTCCCGACGCGGGCCGGATCGCGATCGACGGCCGCGACAGCGCGCGCTTCGGCGAGCGGGAATGGGTCGCAGTGCGCCGCCGGGTCGCCTACGTCTTCCAGGGTGCGGCCCTGTTCGATTCACTGTCGGTCAAGGAGAACATCGCCTACGGCCTGCGTGAGCATCTCGTCCTCGACGAGGCGGGCATCGACCTCCGGGTCGCCGAATGTCTCGACGCCGTCGGGCTCGCGGGCATCGAATCGCGCATGCCGGCGGAGCTCTCGGGCGGCATGCGAAAGCGCGTGGCGGTGGCGCGCGCGCTCGCGCTCGCGCCGGAGGTCATCCTGTACGACGAGCCGACGACGGGCCTCGATCCGGCGAACGCACGGCGGATCGGCCAGCTGATCGCGTCGCTGCGACGCGAGCTCGGCGGGACGGCCGTCATCGTGACCCACGATCTCGAGCTGGCCTTCGCGATCTCCGATCGGGTGGGGATGCTCGCGGGGGGGCGGCTCATCGCGGTGGGGACCTGCGACGCGATCCGGGCGAGCCGTCTGCCCGAGGTCCAGGAATTTCTGGCGGGTGAGCTCGAGGCGCCGGCGGCGCGCACGGGTGGAGCATGACGATGGATCGCGACGCACGCATCAACCGGACGGTCGGACTCTTCGTGGTGCTCGCCCTGTGTGGTCTCGCGGCGGGGATCCTCTCGCTGTCGGCCGAAGGCGGCTTCTTCGAGGCGCGCTACCGCGTGAAGGCGCGCTTCCAGAACGTGCTCGGCCTGCTGCCAGGGGCGCCGGTCTGGCTCGGGGGCAAGGAGGTCGGCCGCGTCGAGCGGATCAGCTTCGAGCCGGTCGACGCGGAGCGCCCCGTGCTCGTCCTGCTGGCCGTCCAGGAGTCGGTGCAGGATCGGATCCGGGCGGACTCGGTCGCGACGATCGGGACGATCGGCCTGCTCGGCGACGCGTACGTCGAGATCAGCTTCGGGACGGCCGCTGCGCCGATGCTCGTGGCGGGCGACGAGATCGCGACCCGCGATCCCGCCAACGTGAACGCCCTGATGGCCGAAGGGCGCAGCGCGCTCGCGAGCATCCATGCGCTCTCGGGCAGCTTGAACGCCGTCGTGAAGACCTTCGCCGAGAACAAGGGCGCCGAGCGCGCGGTGCTCGCGCTCGAGGCAGTCTCCGACATCATGATCGAGACGCGGGAGGGCTCGGGGCTGATCCATTCGCTGATCTTCGAGCCCTACGACGGCGCGGGGCTCGACGAGATCAGCGCGTCGCTCGCCGGGGTCGAGGAGATCGTGAACGAGATCCGGACCGGCGAGGGGTTGCTGCACGACCTCATCTACGAGCCCGTCGACGATCGGCGCGTCTGGCAGGATCTCGCCGACTCGACTTCGTCGCTGCAGCGCATCCTCGCGAAGGTCGAGCAGGGCGAGGGCACCCTCGGTCTGCTCGTCAACGATCCGACCGTCTTCGAGAACCTGCAGCAACTGCTCGGCGAGGCGCGCCGGAGCCGCGTCCTGCGGACGCTGATCCGGATGTCGCGGGGCGACGCCGACGAACGCCCGCCGGCGGAACCGGAAGACGCGGGCCGGCGCCGATAGCGGCGCTCGCGCGCTTCGTTGCCAAGCTCCGGGCCGTCGAGTACGCTCCGCCGCGCTTTGCATCATGCTTGCAAGGCTCTGGAATTCCACATGTTTTCGCGGTCGGGTCGGCAGGTCTGCGGCGTGCCGGGCGATGGGCCCGAGGGCGGATCCCCGTCCCGCTCCCGCCTCCCCTCCGATTCGACCCAGCGCTCCGCCACCCCTTCGCCGAGGTATCCCCATGCGTGATTCCGTCCGGGACTGGACCCCGCCGGACAAGCCGACCATCAGCCTCGAGAACGCCAGGCTCGAGGAGATGTCGAAGAACGAGCGGATCAAATCCGAGAGCCAGGGGCTCTTCTTCACGAGCGACGGCAAGTCTTCGCGCCCCTTCGCGCAGGAGATCGACGAGCTGACGCGCGGCGAACGCGAGACGATCGGAAACGTCGCCAAGGAGCTCTCGAAGTTCTACGGCATCTACCGCCAGCAGGAGCGCGAGGCTGGCGGCCGCAAGAGCGGCGACCACATCTTCATGACCCGGATCAAATGCCCGGCGGGCGGCGAGCTCTCGGCGAAGCAGTGGGCGGCGCTCGACGATGCCGCCGATCGGTTCGCGGACGGCACGATCCGGCTGACCTCGCGCCAGTCGATCCAGTACCACTACGTCTACGGTCCGAAGCTCGCGCCGCTCGTCCGGCATCTGAATCGCCACTATCGGCCCGATTCGACGCTCTCCGCATGCGGTGACGTGAACCGCAACGTCATGACGTCGCCCGCCGACGGACTGATCGGTCCCGGGGACGCGCGCGGTCGGGCGCTGGCGCTCGAGATCGCGGAGGAGCTCGCGCCCCGCAGCAGCGCCTACTACCAGGTCTGGTCGACCGACGACGAAGGGCGGACGGTCGCCCCGTTCCAGACCGACGAGCCGGTCTACGGGACGCAGTACCTGCCGCGCAAGTTCAAGGTCGGGATCGCCCATGTGGCCGACAACTCGGTCGACGTCCTGACCCAGGACGTCGGCCTGGTGCCGATCCCGACGGATGCGGCGAGCGGCGCGGCCGACGGCTCGCTCTGGGATCTCTGGTCGGGCGGCGGGCTCGGGCAGACGCATAACAATGACGCCACGGCGCCGCT
>CAZFKD010000154.1:1934-4795 GCA_964519695.1 uncultured Spirochaetaceae bacterium | reverse complement strand
GGATTCCGCGCGATCAGGTCGTCGCGGCGACGCGCGCGATCGCGATCCTCCAGAAGGAGAAGGGCGAGCGCAAGGACCGGCGACAGGCGCGTTGGAAGTACACGATCCGGCGGATCGGTCTGGCCGAGGTCCGCAGGCTCCTGCGCGAGCGCTTCGGGATCCCGCTCGAGCAGGCCCCGCCGCAGCCGCTGCCGCTCGGCCGGCTCTTCCTGGGCTTCAGCGATGCTCTCGACGGCAGCAGCAGCTTCGGTCTGTCGGTCGAAGGCGGCCGCCTGCGCCCCGAGCTGCGGCGCGGCCTGCGTGCCGCGATCGAGCGCCTCGACCTGCGCGTGCGACTGACCGGGCACCAGGACATCCTGCTCTGCGGCGTGCGCGATCGCGGCGCGCTGCTCGAGATCCTGGATGCCCATGGTGTCCCGCGCCCCGAGCGCGTCTCGCCGCTGCGTTCGCTCTCGATCGCTTGCCCGGCGAAGCCGACCTGCGGGCTCGCGATGACCGAGGCAGAGACGATCCTGCCGATCTGGATGGACGAGCTCGAGGCCGCCGGCCTGGGCGACGTTCCGGTCGAGATCCGGATGACCGGCTGCCCGAACAACTGTGCCCGGCCGCCATCGGCGGAGATCGGGATCTTCGGCTACGGCAAGAACGATCACGTCGTGCTGGTCGGGGGGAACAAGCGCGGCGACCGGATCGCGCACACGCTCTACGCGCGCATTCCGGGCGAGCGGATGGTCGCGGTGCTCGGGGGGCTGTTGCGCGCCGTGAAAGAGCGCGCGCCGGCCGGCGTCGAGCCGGGCGATTGGTTCGCCGCGCAGGATCCGGTCCAGCTTCGGGCGTGGGTCGGCGTCGACGACGTCGCCTGAACGACGCGGCTCGTTCGGGATCGGAAGCAGCGGGCGCAACGCCGCGCTCCGGATCCCGATTCGCTCAGAATCGGATCGGCAGGCGCTCCGGCCCCCGGATCAGGGAGCCCCTTCGCCACTCGATCTCGCCGTCGAGCTCGAGCTTCGGCATCCGCTGCGCGAGCATCGGGAGGACCTCGGCGATCTCGGTCCGTGCGAGCGAGGCGCCGAGGCAGAAATGGACGCCCCCGCCGAAGGTGAGCATCGGCTCGCCGTGGCGACGCAGGGGATCGAAGCGATCCGGATCGGGATAGACCTTCGGGTCGCGATTGGCGGCGGGGGCCGAGGGCAGGATCACGGTCCCGGCCTTGATCTCGAGGCCGCGGTACTCGATGTCCTCGAGCGCGGTGCGCGGATTGCCGGAGCCGGCGCCCTCGTAGCGCAGCACCTCCTCGGCGGCGGAGAGGGCGTGCTCGGGATGGGCCGCCAGGAGTCGCCAGGCCTCCGGATGCCGGGCGAAGGTCGCGAGCGCGCAGGCGAGCTGACACTGGGTCGTGTCCTGGCCGCCGAAGATCAGGACCGTCAGCATCGCGCGCAGCTCGTCGGCGTCCAGGCAATCGCCGCCGCCCGCTTCGAGCGCGACGAGCGCGGAGGTCAGGTCGTCGCCCGGCGACTTCCGGCAGCGCTCGACCAGGCCGTCCGCATAGTCGTCGAGATTCGCGAGCGCCGCCTCGATGCGGGGCTGCTCGTCGGCGATGCGCGATCCGAAGGCGAGGGAGAGATCGCGGGACCAGGCGTGGAAGCGTGCGAAGTCCGAGGGCGGGACGCCGAGCAGCCCGCCGATCACGCGCACGGGGTAGGGCGCGGCGAAGGCCTCGACGAACTCGCAGGCGCTGCGGCCGTCGAGCGAGTCGATGAACTCGCGCGCGGTCTCGCGCATCATCGGCCGCAGGCGCTCGACCTGGCGCGGCGTGAAGGCGCGGGAGACGACCCGGCGCAGGCGCGCGTGGGGCTCGCCTTCCTTGTTCGAGAGGATCTGCCCGAACCATTCGCGCAGCCGGCCGCCCCGGATGCCGGCGAGATCGAGGGCGTCGTTGCCCTGCAGGCGGAAGCGCTTCTCGTGCAGCAGCCAGTGGACCGATTCGTAGTCGAGGAAGACGAGGCCCATCGGCGTCGTCGCATACCACGATCGCTCGCGGGCTTTGCTATGGGCCGTGTGGATGTCGAAATCGTAGGCGGCGCTGAGCGTGTCGATGAAGGGCGCGGCGCCGGGCTCGAAGGTCACGGCGCTCATCGGCGGTCCTCCACCGGCGCGAGCTTGCGGGCGCCGGCGAGATCGAAGAAGGCACGCAGTCGCAAGAGGCGGCCCTGATCGTCGAGCTCGGCGACGTCGATGACGTCGACCTCCATCAGCTCGCCGTCCCGGGCGATCGTCGCGCACATCGGGACCGCGCCCTCCCGGCCCGCGATGCAGGCCGGACCCGTGATCACCACCTTCTTCGCGAGCTCGTTGTCGCGGTAGAACGCACGCACGGCCTCGATGCCCTCGTGGACCGGACCACCGACGGGGATCTGGATCGAGGCGTTCGGGGCGTAGAGCGAGACGATGCCTTCCCAGTTCCCCGCCGTGATGAAGGCGGCATAACGCTCGAAGACCTGGGCGAGGGCGCTCATCTCTGCTCTCCTGTTCGTCTGGCGCCGTCTGGGGCCGTCTGGGCCGGGATGGCCGATCCGCGTGCGCTTCGCTCGCGTTCGATCGGCCCGGATTCAGCGGCCGAAGGCGTCGCAGTCGTCCGGGTCGCCGCTCTCGAGACCGCGCTCGAGCCATTCTTTGCGCTGGGCCGAGGAGCCGTGGGTAAAGGATTCGGGCTGGACGCCGCGGCCGGACATCTTCTGGATCCGATCGTCGCCGATCGCGGCGGCGGCGCGCAAACCCTCTTCGATGTCGCCGGGCTCGAGGAGGTCGCGCCGGCCGGCGTGATGGCCCCAGACGCCGGCCAGGCAATCGGCCTGGAGCTC
>CAZFKD010000154.1:1443-1924 GCA_964519695.1 uncultured Spirochaetaceae bacterium | reverse complement strand
AGGGCGTTCGCGCTCTCGGGCCGGCTCCGCTGCTCCGCGCGGACCTGCCGCTCGATGCCCGTCAGGGCCTGGACGTGGTGGCCGATCTCGTGGGCGAGGACATAGGCCTGCGCGAAATCGCCGGGGGCGCCGAAGCGGGCGCTGAGATCGTCGTAGAAGGCGAGGTCGATGTAGACCTTCTGGTCGGCCGGGCAGTAGAAGGGGCCCATCTCGCTCTGACCGACGCCGCAGCCCGAGCGCGTCGCTTCCCGGAAGAGCACGAGCTTCGCAGCGCGGTAGCCCGGCAGGAGCTCGGCCCAGGTCGCCTGCAGATCATCCAACACGAACGAGACGAAATCGACCTGCCGCTCCTCTTCGGCCGACGTCTCGAGCGGGGCGGCCCCCGCGCCGCTCGTTCCGACCGGGCCGCTGGAGCCGCCATGAGGGCTCGGAAAGCCGGGCTCGCTGCCGATGCCCGTCGTCGAGAACGGATCGGCACCGA
>CAZFKD010000154.1:509-1433 GCA_964519695.1 uncultured Spirochaetaceae bacterium | reverse complement strand
CGCCGCCGCCCCCGAGCAGGGCGATCGGATCGATGCCGAGGAAGTACATCACGACGAGCAGAACGATCAGGCCGGTGAGACTGAAGCGTCCGTTGCGACCGCGCGGCAGCGGCAAACCGATGCGCGACCCGCCGAGGCCGCCGGGCAGGCGGGACGGGCGGCCGCTGCGCTCGCCGCGCCGGTCTTCGAGATTCTCGCTGCGTTCCTGCTCTTCCCAACGCATCAGGCGACGGGCTCCCATTCGGCGCTGCCGTCCGCCGCATCCCGGCTTCGAACGCGGCCTTCCCGCGCCAGCTTCAGGAGATGGGCCGTCACCGACTGGCCGGCCGCGGGGAACAGGCTCTCCGGATAACCCACGTAGATCCGGCGGACCATCTCCGGGACGGCGCGCAGTCCGGCGTCGAGTGCGGCGAGGATCTGGCGCTCGCGCTCGCGGCGATGGGCGATGTACTCCTCGATCTTGGCGACGCCGTGGTCGATGCGCGGGCCGTGCGCGGGATAGATCTGGCGCGGGGCCTCCGCGAGCAGCCGCTCGAGCGAGCGCATGTAGTCGCCGAGATCCCCGGAGCCGCCCGGGATCACCGTCGTTCCGACGCCGAGCACGTTGTCGCCGCTGAAGAGATTGTGCTCCTGTTCGAGCACATAACAGAGATGGTCGGGCGCATGGCCCGGGGTATGGACCGCGCGCAGCCGTGCGCCCTCGGTCTCGACGACGTCGCCGTCGTCGATCCATTCGAGCGGGCAATGGGCCTGGCGATCGGGATCGGCGAGGGCGACCGGGCTGACGCCCCCGGCCGGCCCCGCGAGTCCGGTCTCGCTCGGCCAGGGCCGCTTGTAGACCGGCATCTTGCCGAAATGGGCGACGACCTGGTCGACGCCGCCGATGTGGTCGGGATGCGCGTGGGTCAGGACGATGCCCTCGAG
>CAZFKD010000154.1:0-499 GCA_964519695.1 uncultured Spirochaetaceae bacterium | reverse complement strand
AGCCCCTCGCAGCCGACGAGCGCGAGGGCCTCCTCGAGCACGGGCAGGTAGGCGTCGAGGCCCGAGCCGGTATCGAGCAGCAGCCGCCGGCGGCCGCTGCCGACGAGGTAGGTGTTGGTGCCGGGACCGGTGAACATCGACGGGTTCTGGCCGAGGGCGACGGCGACGCTCGGCGAGAGCCGCTGCACGTCCGGCAGCCGGGTTCCGCCGAGGATCGCGGGATTCGAATCCGCCATGGAGTCCTCGTTTCGCGAAGCGTGAGCGGCGCCGTTCCCGATGCAGGTCCGGTGCGCAGGGATCCCGGCCGTTCAGCGACCGGCCACCATCATGGCGCCGATCCGGATCGGCGGCGAGGCCGTCCGGCCATGCCATTCGAGCTCGCCGCCGACGCGGTCGATGGCGCGCAGCATGTCGGGCAGCGTGCTCGCGATCGTGATCTCCTGGGCGGCGTGCACGATCTCGCCGTGCTCGATCCAGAGACCGGCCGCGCCGCGCGAAT
>CAZFKD010000153.1:0-8580 GCA_964519695.1 uncultured Spirochaetaceae bacterium | reverse complement strand
ACTGCGCCGCCAGCGAGATGGATCTGGCCGCGCAGCCCGGCATCGCGGAGCTCGTCGTTGAGAGCGTGAAGCAATCTCGTGATCTCGCGAGACGTCATCTCCGGCATGTCGATCAGACCCGATCGCCGACGGCGGCGTCGATGAAGATGTTCCGGGAGCAGAAAGGAGGCGGCGAGGCGAGGAGCAGATGGAGTCGCAGGCTTTCGAGTCCGGAGCCGAACACGGGTTTCGAAAGCGGCGGGATCGAAGCGACCCAGGGCGGCGGAGCGACCTCGAACGAGGCTGCGACCTGCTCGATCATGGCGGCCAGATAGTTCAGCGCGTACGCATCGAGCTCCGCTCGCGGAAGCTCGGAGACGACGACCGCGAACTGCTCTTTCGTGACGCTCCCGAGCAGATCGAGGAGTTCGGCGAACACATACGATCGTCGTGCATCCCCCGCCAGCGCGGCGACGAGCGCTCGGAATTGCGACTTCGGGTCGCCGGATCGATCGTTCATCGCGCCTTTCTCCTCGAGTCGCGAGAAGCATGCGACGCCTCTTCCTTCTGTCAACACGACCCGCTCCGCGCCTCCGACTGCGGCAGCAGCAGATCCTCGAGAAAGAACACCGCCCGCTCCTTCATTCTCCGCCGGCGTCAGCCCCCCGCGCTCGAATTGCACCTCGATCGCCGCGCCGAGCCAGCCGCGCCAGACCCAGGCGACGCCGCCGAGGCAGAGGGCGACGAAGGCGAGCTCGAAGAGGACATGGGCCGAGAGCAGGCTGCGCGGACGATCGAGGGCGAGGTCGATCGCCCCGAACAGGGCGATCCCGGCGAGCAGGGCGGTCAAGGCGCTCCGAAAACGCGGATCCAGGTCATCCGACGGAGGGAACAAACCTCTTTTCTCCCTTCGCGCGATCGAGGATCGTCCCGCCTGCGGCATCCGACGGATGGGCACGGCGGCGGTGGGGCCCGAAGATGCGGCTCGAACGACCGGCTTCCCGATCGGGCCGCACGCTGCGTCCAGCTCCGGGAAACCCACCGAGGAGATCATCATGTTGCCCGATCCGCTCCATCCCGCGCTCGTCCATTTCCCGATCGTGCTCGCGATGCTCGCCCCGCTGCTGGCCGGCGGCTTTTTTTGGGCGATCCAGACGGGGCGGCTGCCCGCCCGGGCGTGGATCGCCGTCATCGCCCTGCAGGCCGTCATCTTCGGAGCCGCCTGGTTCACCGCCGAGACCGGTGAAGAGGAAGAAGAGCGGGTCGAACGCATCGTCGGCCACGACCCGATCGAAGAGCACGAAGAGGCCGCGGAATGGTTCATCTGGATCGCCGGCCTCACGCTCCCGATCGCGGGCGCCGGCATCTTCGCCGGCAGCCCCGGCACGGGAGCCCGAGCGCTCGCCGTCGCGGGCACCCTCGTCGCCGCGCTCGCCGTCGCCCGCGTCGGCCATACCGGCGGCGAGCTCGTCTACGAGCACGGCGCCGCCCTCGCCTATCTCGAAGGCCCGACCGCGGCGGAAGTCTTCGGACGCAAGGCCGTCGAGAAGCTGATCTCGGACGCGCTCGGCGCAGGCGCCGCGACCGCCGATGCGGACCGCGCGGATCGCGCGGATCAGTCGGGGAGACGCGGCGAAGGCGAGCGGGAGTGAGGGCGGGCGGGGCCATCCCGCTCCGGCCGATCTTGCGTACCATCGCAGGCGGCCCGCCGAATGCGGCGGCCGCCTTCCGCGAGGTGCCGAGATGTCCCAGACGATGACCGCCGAAGCGCTCACCGCCGCCGTCGAGGAGATGCGCACGCTGCTCCAGGGCGACGGCGGCGACCTCCTCATCAAGGAGGTGAACCCCGCCGCCGCGCGGCTCCATCTCGTCATCGACCTCGCGAACGTCGAATGCCTCGACTGCGTCGTGCCGCCGGACATGCTGCGGCGCCTCATCGTCGACTCGATCGCGAAGAAGGTCCCCGGCGAGCTCGAAGTCCTGATCGACGATCCGCGCGAGGCCTAGCACGCGGGGTCGCGCCCGCGCGCTCTGCCTGCTCCGCCCGCCTCGCCCGTCCCGCGAACCCGCGCCGCGCGCGACGCCCTCGAAGGAAGCCCGATGACCGAAACCGCCCCGCATCGCCCCGCAAACGCCCCCGCCGCGCGCCGCCTCCGCATCCGCCTTCCGACCGCGCGACCGCCGTCCGATACGGGCGCGCCGGCCTTCCTGCTGAATCGCCCGATCGCGGGCCTCAAGGTCGGCCTGCGCCACGAAGGCTCCTGGCGCTCGTGGATGCTGATCGTCAAGGAGTGGCAGGGCTTCCTGCGCCGTGACAGCGCGACGCCCGTCGTCGTCCAGACCGGCGAGCGGACGGCCGCCGAAGGCGAGCGAACGCGCGCGCTCGTCGCGGAGTGGGCAGCCTCCGTCGACTGCGGCATCTCGGGCCTCGGGACCTGCGGCTCGTGCACCTCCTGGAGCGTCCACGACGCGGTCTCCCTCGAGAAGCAGAAGCGCCCGGCGATCGTCGCCGTCACCGAGGAGTTCGCCCAGCACGCGCACAACATGGCGAACCACCTCGGCCACAAGGACCTGAAAGTCCTCGTCCTCCCCTACCCGCTCGAAGCGCGCTCCGAGGACGAGCTGCGCCAGATCGCACTCGACTACTACCCGCGCTTTCTCGAGCTGCTGGGAGCGACGCGATGACGGCTCCCGAAACGAGCGCCCTGACCGCCGAGATCCTCGAGATCGAAGACGATCCCGAAGCCCTCTTCGCCCTCTCGCTCGAGCAGGGCTGGGGCGATGGCGCGCCGATCCTGCCGCCGACCGACGAACGGATCGCGCGGATCCTCGCCGCGACGCCGCATCCCCCGGACCACATCGTCGGCGTCCTGCCGCCGAAGAACGGCGTCGCGACGGTCGAGCTCGCGGCGATCAACGCCGCCATGGCCGGCGTCGAGCCCGCCGCCTTCCCGTTCGTCCTCGCCGCTCTCGAGGCGATCAGCGCCCCCGAATGGAACGCCTTCGCCCTGACGACGACGACGTCTTCGGTCTTCCCGATGCTGATCGTGAACGGCCCGTCGCGCGACGCGCTCGGCATCAACTACCGCGCCGGCTGCCTCGGCGGCGCCGCGGGCCGCGGCTCGATGACGGTCGGCCGTGCCGTCTCGTTATGCCTGCGCAACATCGGCGGCCAGAAGGCCGGCGAGACCTCGCGCACCGTCTTCGGCCAGCCCGCCCGCTTCGGCCTCTGCTTCGGTGAATGGGAGGAGCGCTCGCCCTGGCCCTCCCTCGCCCAGCGCCGCGGCTTCCGCGCCGAAGAGGACGTCGTCACCGTCCACGGCGGCAAGGGCACCTTCCCGCTCGCCGACGTCAACAACGACAGCGCCGAAGACCTCGCCTACACCATCGCCAAGTCGATCGCGTTCCCCCTCAACAACTGGTACCTCGAGCCGACCGGCGCGACGGGCCAGCTCGTCCTCTGCATCAACCCGATCTGGGCGAAGCGCTTCGGCGAGGCCTTCCCGAAGATCGAGTCGCTGCAGGAATACCTCTTCGAGAACGCCTGGCAGCCGATCGAGCTCTGGCGGGAGGCCAACGCGAAGATCCTGCGCGACAAGGGCCGCGTCGATCCGAAGGGGCGCGTGATGCTCGTCGAGCGGCCGGAGCAGCTCGTGCCGGTCGTCTGCGGCGGTCTCGGCAGCCTGCACGCGGTCGCGCTGACGAGCTTCTGCGAGAGCGAGATGCAGAGCGTGGCGGCGATCGGAGTCGGAGCGCCGCGAACATCGTGAAGCAGCGGGGCGAAGGAGGCGGCGCCGTCCGGGCGATCCGGCGCCCGCCCGATCGCCGGACGGCTTCGCTCGGCCTCTCGGTCGCCATGGCGTGGCTGTTCTTCGGGTCAGGAAGCGGGTCCGCCGCCGAGCCTGAAAACGCGTCTCCCCCGCCCAACATCCTGCTGCTCGTCGCCGAAGACCTCTCGCCGCATCTCGGGAGCTACGGCGATCCCATCGCGCGCACGCCAAACCTCGATGCCCTCGCCGGCGAGGGCGTCCGCTTCTCGCGTGTCTTCACGACGGCCCCGGTCTGCGCGCCCTCCCGCGCCGCGCTCATCACCGGCGTTCATCAGAACGCGATCGGTGCCCAGCACATGCGGGCGAGCGACGCGCCCGGCGGCGGCTACCGGAGCGTCCCGCCGCCCGAGGTCAAGGCCTTCCCCGAGCTGCTCCGCGCCGCCGGCTACTACACGTTCACCGACGGGAAGCTCGACTATCAGTTCAGCGGCCCGCTCGCCGGAAGCGGTCCCTTCACGATCTGGGATGCCGAGGGCAATGGGACCAGCTGGCGCGGGCGCGCCGAAGGCCAGCCCTTCTTCGGCCTCGTCAACTTCCAGGCCACCCACGAATCCGGCACCTTCGCGCCCCTCGGCGAATGGCCGAGCAGCCTGATGCATCTCGTCCTGCAGCTCGTCCGGGCGGCGACGATCGGCTTCGCCCCCGCCGAGCTGAGCCCCGACCCCGAATCCCTCGTCCTGCCGCCCTACTATCCCGATCGCCCCGCCGTCCGCCGCGAGCTCGCACGCCACTACGGCAACATCGCGTTCATGGATCGCCAGGTCGGCGAGATCCTCGCAGCGCTCGACGCCGACGGCCTGCGCCGCGACACGATCGTGATCTTCGCGACCGATCATGGCGACGGCCTCCCGCGCGCCAAGCGCGATCTCTTCGACGGCGGAATCCACGTCCCGATGATCGTCCGCCCTGCCCCGGCGCCGACGCATCCGGATCGCCTCGGAGAGGCCGAAACCGCCCCGGCCGTCGCCGGCAGCACCGACGAGCGCCTCGTCTCCTTCGTCGATCTCGCGCCGACGATCCTCGCGCTCGCGGGCCTCGAGCAGCCCGACTGGATGACCGGACGGGATCTCTTCGACCCGAGCCTCCCCCCGCGCGCCTACGTCTTCGCCGCCCGCGACCGCATGGACGAGGTCCCGAATCGCCAGCGAGCGGTCCGCGACGCGCGCTGGAAATACATCCGAAGCGATCATCCCGAGATCCCCAACGGCCATCCGCTCGCCTTCCGCGACAACCAGGCGATGACCCGCGAGATGCGCGCCGCGTTCGAGGCCGGCTCGCTCGATCCAGCCCAGGCGCGCTGGTTCGAGCCGGTCGGCGCCGAGCAGCTCTACGACACGACCTCGGACCCGTTCGAGATCCGGGATCTCAGCGGGGCTCCGGAGCATGCCGCCGAGCTCGCGCGGCTCCGAGCGGCGCTCGACGAATGGCTCGCGTCGATCAGCGACGCCCGGGAAGTCGACGAAGGGACGCTCGTCCGGGGCATCGTCTGCAGCGGGAAGCCGTGCGTCACGCCGCCTCCGACGTTGCGGCGGCGAGCGGATCAGATCGAGATCCACTCGAAGATCGCGGCGGCATCGATCGGCTATCGATGGGACGGCGGTCCCTGGCGCCTCTATGAAGCGCCGATTCCGGCCGCCGCGGGCCGACGGCTCGAGGCGAAGGCGGTGCGTTATGGCTGGGACGAGAGCGACGCCGTCGTCCTCACGGTTCCGGAGCCGTAGGCGCGCAGCCCATCGCGATGCAGGCCGAGCGGCCCGGGAAGCGGCGCCGCCGAAGGCAGGGCCCCCGGCTTCGCCTTCTCATTCCGGCGTCGGAAACGTCGGGTACTCGCGGAAGATCGTGATCCGGCCGTTCTCGAATTCGAAGTAGTCGTGGTAGCGGTTCTGGTAGGGCTTGCCGTTCGCGAGACGTCCGTTCGACTTGACCTCGACCGCGACGCGATCGCCGTCGACGATCAGGCCGAGGATCTCGAAGGAGATCTCCGAGATCGTCCGGAAGAACGCCTGCAGGCCCTCGCGCGAAGCGACGTGCTCCCCGCCGAAGGGCCCCGGCGCCACGACCTCGAGCCTTGCGCCCGGCGCATAGCAGGCCATCGCAGCATCGGCATCCCGCGCAGCGAGCGCGGCGAAGAAGGTCTCGAGGCGGGCGCGAATCTCGTCGTGATGCGTCATGGGGAGGCCTCCGGATCGGTTCGGGCGAGGGTAGCGGGGACGGGGGGCGACCCAACCCGGCCGCGACGCGAGCGCTCAGCCGAAGCCACCCTGAGGATCGCATTGCGCTGTCTCGATCGCAGATTCGCACGGAGGCGACAATCTCGCTCCAGGATGCGGATCGAATTCTCGAGATTCGATCGAGATCCCCTCCAAGATCCGTCATCGACGTTTCGCACTCATCGAACCGCCATAGCCTCGACGAATGCCGACGATTGGTCGACTCGGGCCGTACCGGTTCTTCTTCTTCGCGAACGAAGGCGACGAGCCCCCTCACGTCCACGTCCAGCGTGATGGCGCGCTCGCCAAGTTCTGGCTGGGTCCCGTAGCGCTATGCTCCTCGGCGGGATTCTCCTCGCGCGAGCTGAGGAGATTGTTCGTCATGGTCGAGAATCGGGAAGCCCGGTTCGAGGAAGCCTGGAATGAGTTCTTCCGCCGCTGAACACCTGCCCCGCGCCACGCATGTCGATTGCTCGAACGACGAGCTGACAGTTTCGCTCGAAGATGGCCGCCGGCTCTCCGTTCCCCTGAGCTGGTTCCCAAGACTGCTCGACGCAAGTCCCACGGAGCGGAACAATTTCGAGCTGCTCGGCGGCGGGCTGGGAATCCACTGGCCCGATCTGGACGAGGATCTCAGTATCGAGGGGCTGCTGCGTGGAGTTCGAGCGCCGCGGGGACGGGCGACGGGGGCTTGATCGAAGGTCGGAGCCGGCAAGCCGATCGGCCTGAGCCCGGCGATCTCGAGCTCGATCCTCGGCTTCGATCAGGAGCGGGCGGAATCGACTCGTGCCCACAGGTCGCGGAGACCGAGCGTGTCGACCCACCTCTCGATGTAGGCGCGGTCGAGGCGCCAGCCTGCCACCTCGAGGATCCCTGACACGTCTCGCAGCTGACGCTCCGATTCGCCCGCCTTTGCCCACTCGAGCTTCGCGAGGATCGTATCCTCGGCCGTCGCCATCCAGACGGGGACGCCCGCCAGATCGACGCGGATCCGGCGCTCGAATTCCGACCGACTGAACGAACGGTCCTTGCAGAGGATCAGGTCGACCTTCCAACCGGAGTCGAGCAACAGGACATTGAACATGCCGCGCCGTCGCCAGGCCTCGTCGACGGCGATCGGGCTCACGTAGTACCGCTCGTCGTCCAAGCCGCGGACGAAGCGATCGAGCATGGGGCGCGTCGGAGCGATCACGATGTCAATGTCGTGCGTCGTTCGGGGCGAACCATGGAACGTGCTCGCGAAAGAGCCCGCAAGCATGTACGGAATCTCGGCACGATCGATGAGGTCGACGACGGCGGCGAGCGGATCGGCACTCACGACTCGCCGCGACCTCCATAAGCCGCTTCGAAGAGCGCATCACCGAGGATCTGCCTCAAGACGCGAAGCCGAGCCTCGTCTGAGCTGATCCCGGGCTCGCGGGCCATCACGCCCGCGATCGCGATCTCCCGCGCACGTTCGGACATCTCGATCGCGAGCCGGACGCGGTCTGCACCCGACATCGCCCGCCAGATTTCGATCTGGGCAAGATGGGCGTCGGGCGTCGTGTCGGGGGGGCGCATGGGCGGATCGTAGCGGCGGGCTTCGCGAGGGGCGAAGCGGCGTCCTTCAAGGAAGCCCGTCGACCAGCAGGATCAGCCGGAGCCGCGTTGTCCACCGCCCATTTCAGAGGATCTGGCATGAACGCCTCACGCTCGAGCAAGAGCCTCGATCGGCAACCGCCCGAACCATTGCCCCCGCAAGCGCCCCTGCTCGTCGAGCAGGATCCATGTCGGCGTTCCGGGCAGGGCATTCCGCGCGAACGTCTCGCCGACCCCATGCTCCATTCCCGCGTCCGTGGCGATCGGGAACGAGAGCGACTGCGAATACCGCGGCGATTCCAGCACGCGCCGGGTCGCTCCGACGACCTGGCCGCTCTCGACGAGCGCCCGCGTATTCCCGAGCGTGTTCAGCTCGAAATCCTCGAACGCCGTCGAGAGGCCGAGCACCGAGAGGCCGAGGCGATCTCCCTGGCGGTAGATCGCCTCGGCCGTCGGCAGCGCGTATTGGAAGCATCCGGGACAATTCACCTGAAAGATCAGCACGAGCAGCCGCGTTCCGAAGGGGATCTCGCCCTGCACGCTCTCGCCGATCGCCAGATGAAACGCCGCGCGCACGGCTAGAAGTCTCCGCTCGTCACGTACGGATACGACCAGAGAATGACCTGAAGCAGGACCGCCTTGCGCCAGGCGTCCTGCATCTTCTCGACCTCCTCGGCGCTGTGGCCCTTCTTCCCGAGGAAGGGCTTCAGGGTCGCCGTGATCGGGAAATGGAGGGCCGGCAGATAGCGGAAGTGGATGATCGGGACGCTCGCCGCACCGTCCGTCCGGTTCTTTCCCACGCGGTGGTGGCGCCGGCCGATCTCGAATTGATGGGCGAGCCACTGCTCGTCGTAGCGCGCCGCCGCCGTATCGAGGATCCACTGCCCGAAACGCTTGCGAACGGCCGCCAGGTAGTCGCCGTCGGGCTTTCCGGAGGCCGTGTTCTCGAAGTATTTCACGAGCTGGGGTGTCGAGCCGACGAA
>CAZFKD010000152.1:0-8620 GCA_964519695.1 uncultured Spirochaetaceae bacterium | reverse complement strand
TCCAGACCCGCGAGCAGCACATCCGCCGCGAGAAGGCGACGAGCAACATCTGCACCGCGCAGGTCCTGCTCGCGATCATGGCCAGCATGTACGCCGTCTACCACGGCCCCGAAGGCCTGACGCGCACCGCGCGGCGCATCCGCCTCCTGACCGCCGTGCTCGCCCTCGGCCTGCGAAAGCTCGGCCACGAAGTCGTCGACTTCCCCTTCTTCGACACCCTGCGCGTGCGGCCGCGGTCGGGCATGAACGTGCAGTCCGCGCTCTCCGCCGGCTGGGAGCGGGAGATGAATTTCCGCACCCTCTATCGAAGAACGGAAACGCCGGAGACGGATGCGCGCCCGTCGCAGAAGCAGGAGCCGAGCGCGCAGCCGGATCCCGAAGGCCGCCCCGACGGCAGCCTCGGCATCACGCTCGACGAGACGACGACGCGCGAAGACGTCGAGGACATTCTCGAGGCCTTCGCGAACGACCGCGAGCTGCCCTTCGGCTTCGCCGACCTAGCGGCGGAGCTCGAGAAGCAGGGCGGCCTGCCGCCGCTACCGGACGCGCTCGTCCGGCGCTCGCCCTTCCTCACGCATCCGGTCTTCCAGCTGCATCACTCCGAGACCGAGATGCTCCGCTACATCCATCGCCTGCAGGCGAAGGATCTCTCGCTGACGACCTCGATGATCCCGCTCGGCTCCTGCACGATGAAGCTGAACGCGACGGTCGAGATGGTGCCCGTGACCTGGCCCGAGTTCGGGCGGCTCCATCCCTACGCGCCGGCGGATCAGGCGGCGGGCTATTCGATCCTGTTCGAGCAGCTCGAGACCTGGCTCGGCCAGATCACGGGGCTGCCCGCGGTCTCGCTCCAGCCGAACGCCGGCTCCCAGGGCGAGTACGCGGGCCTGCTCGCGATCCGGCGCCATTTCAAGGCGCGCGGCGAGAACGCGCGCGACGTCTGTCTCATCCCGGTGTCGGCTCATGGCACGAACGCCTCGAGCGCGGTCGTGGCCGGCTTCCGCTGCGTCGCCGTGCAGTGCGACGAACGCGGCAACATCGACGTCGAGGACCTGCGCCGACGCGTCGCCGAACATCGTGACCGGCTCGGCGCGCTGATGATCACCTACCCCTCGACCCACGGCGTATTCGAAGTCTCCGTGAAGGAGATCTGCGAGATCGTCCACGAGGCGGGCGGCCAGGTCTACATGGATGGCGCGAACATGAACGCGCAGGTGGGCCTGACGTCGCCCGGCGACATCGGTGCGGACGTCTGCCATCTGAACCTGCACAAGACCTTCTCGATTCCGCATGGCGGCGGCGGCCCGGGCATGGGCCCGATCTGCGCGGCCGAACATCTGCGCGACTTCCTCCCGGGCCATCCCGGCTTTGGCGAGGGCGCCGTCTCGGCGGCGCCTTTCGGGAGCGCGTCGATCCTGCCGATCTCGTGGACCTACATCGCATTGATGGGCGCCGAGGGCCTGACCCGCGCGACCCAGTTCGCGATCCTGAACGCGAACTACATGGCACGCCGGCTCGCGCCGCATTTCGAGATCCTCTACTCGGGACCCGGCGGCCGCGTCGCGCACGAGTTCATCATCGATTGCCGCCCCTTCGAACGCAGCGCGCTCGTCACCGTCGAGGACATCGCCAAGCGCCTGATGGACTACGGCTTCCACGCTCCGACGATGTCCTTCCCCGTCGCGGGCACGCTCATGATCGAGCCGACCGAGAGCGAATCGAAGGAAGAGCTCGATCGCCTCTGCGACGCGCTGATCGCGATCCGCGAAGAGATCCGCGCGATCGAGCGCGGCGAGATCCGCAAGACGGATTCGCCCCTCGCGTTCGCCCCCCATCCCGCGGATCTCGTCTGCGGCGACGAATGGCCGTTCGCCTACGGCCGCGAGCAGGCGGCCTACCCCGCGCCCTGGACCCGGCAGCACAAGTTCTGGCCGCCGATCTCGCGCATCGACAACGCCTTCGGCGATCGCAATCTGGTGTGCACCTGCCCGCCGCTCGAGGATCTGGTCGATCCCTGACCCGGGGCCGGGCGGCGCGCAGGGGAGTGCTACGGTGGCGACTCGTCCGCCGACCGGAGCGAGTCCCATTGGGTGATCCGACCGCTTATTCCGAAATCCTCTGGTCCAGCGATCCGGCGACCCGCCAGATGCTGTGGACCTGCTGCGGGCTGACCCTGGCGCTCGCGCTGTTCGTCGTCGCGCCCCTGACCCTGCGCGCGATCCGACTCTTCAGCCTCGAACGACGCCTGCGGGACACCCTCGACGAATTCGAGCCGAAGGGCGCGGCCGCACAGCGCACGGCGCTGCGCGAGCTGCTCCGGGATTCGGTCCTGCGGCTCCCCTTCGAAACGTTCGAACGGCGCTGGAGCACGGCGCAGATCACGGAGGGCGGCGGACGCGCGCCGATCCGCCTGCTCGACGTCCTCGAGGACCAGCCGCTGCTGCCGGCCGGCCCGCGTCGGAGCCTGCTGGCGGTGCTGCCCGGTGTCCTGCTCGGGATCTGGGTCCTCGGCGTCCTGTTCGGCGTGATCCCGCCCGCCGCGAGCGGAGCGCCGGCCGCGGCGGGCGGGGCCGTCGCCGATCCGCTGATGCTCCAGCTCGGGCTCGCCCTGCGCGGCCTGGCCTGGGGCTTCGCTTCCCTGATCGCCGCGTCCATCGCCGTCAGCCTGGTCGAAGGCAGCTTCGAAGCGCGCAGCCGCGGACTCGACGAGGTGCTGGTCCAGGCCTACGCGTCCGTCTCGCCGGGGGAGCTCGCGGAGCTGACCCGCCAGACCCAGCAGAAGAGCCTCGACATCCTCGGCCGCGAGCTGACGCAGTTCGCGCACGAGCTGAACGAGCGCATGGAGCGCGGACTTCAGCGCATCGAGCAGTCCTCGGCGCGTGCTGCGAGTCTCGTTTCCCAGGAGCAGCGCGGGGCGCTCCACAGCATCGTACAAGAGCTCTCGCTCTCGGTGCGCCAGGGCGTCGATCATCATCTCGCCGAGCTCCGGGGCGCGCTGCAGCGGGCGGTCGACTATCAGAGCTCGGTGACGAACGGGCTCTCCGAGACCTACGAACGCATGGTCGAGAACGCGCAGATGCAGGATCGCGTCGCCCGCACGCTCGCCGACTCGGCTACGGCGCTCGATGCGGCGTCGCGCTCGCTCGGGGCGAGAGCCGGCGCCGACGCGGCCTTACCGCCGGCTGCGCCCCGGCCGGCGGAGGCCGACGCCCTGGCCGGACGATCCCGGGAGGACGACGGCGTCGCGGCCCGGATCGCGCAAGAGCTCGGCGTCGCCCTGCGCGGATTCACGCAGCAGGTCCAGCAGATCGACAAGACGATGGAAGCGCTTCGGGGCGACCTCCAGGAGGACGGGCGCGCCCGCAAGGAGACCGGCGCAGACGCAGCCGCTCGGAGCGCGAGGCCCGGTCCCCTCGCGCCGCGGGAGCGGAGCTGGGCCGCGGCGCCCGATCCCCGGCCGCTCGCCGAACGACCCGGCCCGTCGCCAGCGCATGCCGGACTGGCCACGCCGAATGCGACCGGATCGCCCGTCTCGCCCCCCGCGCCGGCGATGACGGCCGCATTGCGGGCCGACGAGCGGCCGAGCCGGCCCGAGCCCGGCCCCGAGCGACCGGCCGAACGGGCGCCCGATCGCGGCGCCGATCTCGCGTCGGTCGACGGTCCCATCGGCCGCGAGCTCTCGCTCTCGGGCTTTCGCGTCGGCGCGCCCCGCGCGCAGGGCCCCGATCCGTACGAGCGCTTCGCGAGCGCAAACGAGCCGCCCTCGAACGTCCGCCATTTTCCGACCCGTGAACGGGAGCTCGGCGACGAGCTGAAGCTCTCGGGCCTGCTCGGCCCGAGCACGCCGCCGGCAGCCGGTCCCGCTCCGGCCTCGGCGCGCCCGGAGCCGGCCCCGGCCGGACCGCCGCCGCAGGACGAACGAACGCCGTCGGCCGAGGACCCGGACTGACCATGGCCAGCCGATTCCACGGCCGGGACGATCAGGGAACGTCGCGGAGCGCGCACAGCCGCCGCTCGAACGGCGATTCCTGGATCGTACTGAGTGCGACCGCTCTCGCCGTCGTCGCCGTAGCGGCGTTCACCGGCGGAAGCGGGCGCGGGATCGGTCCCGGCGGCGTCGATCCGCGGCCCGCGATTCTCGAGGCGGTGATTACGGCGGAGCGTTCGCTCGCAGAGGTCGAGGCCGCCTTCGCCGCGCTCTGCCAGGAGCCGGTCTTGATCGGACTCGAGCTCGAGCCCGACTGCGAGACCGGCGTCATCACCCTCCCCGACAACTACTACGTTTTGGCTCGCGGAACGCCACGCATCCGTCCCGAAGCGCGCGAGTACATCGCCGCCGCGATGACGACCTACCTCAATCGGCTCCGCCAGCTCCCGGCCCTGTTCGACAGCCTCGAGGCGATCGAGATCCGCGGCCATGCTGACCCGCGCTCCGAGCGGGGCGGCTATCCGGCGAGCTTGACCGCTTCGCACCAGCGGGCCCTCGCAACCCTCCTCTTCCTTGTCGGGCCGACCGGCGTCTCGGCCGAAGCGGACCGGACCGAGCTCGAACGTCTCGCAATCGTCTCCGGCAGCTCGGTCTCGCGGCCGCCAGCCGATTGCCCCGAACCGACCGCGGAATGTCTCGCCCGCTGGCGCCGCGTCGAGATCCGCCCCGTCCTCTCCGAGTCCCTGCGCCGCGGCGACTGGGCCCGGACGATCGAATCCCTCCGCGGGGTCACGGCGGGCCTGCGCGAGGCGGAGCCCGAACAGGGCCGTCCGACGCCTTGAGGCGTCCGATCGCGGCCCCCCCCCGATCGACCGCGGTCCGGGCCTCGTCCCTGTCGGGATCCGGATCCTGCGGGCCCTGGGTCTGCGCTACTCGCTGTGCGGGTGTTTGGTATGGTCTGCCAGCTTTCAACCAGGGAGATGCCCGATGATTCGCCAGCGCTCGTCCGTCCTCGGTTCGACTGTCCTCAACCCCATCGTCGGCCGATCGAGCGGAGCCCTGCTCGTCGCGACGCTGCTCGCGCTCGTCCTGTTCGCCCTGGGCTGCGATTCCGGTACGCAGGAGCCGGCGGCGCCGACGCCCGAGGTGCCCGAGGCCGCCGCCGAGGGTGAAGGAACGACCGGATCCGAGAGCGGGGCGGCGGCGCCGGTCGCCCGTGAGGGTGAGATCGATCCGTCGCGCTTCCCGACCGAGCTGCCCGAGGGCGTGACGGCGGCCGTGCCCGACAACTTCCCGAGCGACGTACCGATCTATCCGGGCGCGCAGGCGGCCCAGGGAAAGGGTGTCGACATGGAGGGTGCGCCGCAAGCAGCCGTCCAGCTGCTCACGAACGACGCGCTCGGTGACGTCCGGAAGTTCTACTCCGAGGAACTCGCCGCGAAGGGCTGGACCTTCGAGCAGGACACGGAGACCGAGATTTCCGCGACCCTCTCGGCGACCAAGGGCGGATGTCAAACCCACATCCTGATCGTCCCGGCCCCGGGCGGCGGCAGCGACATCTACATCATCACCGGCTGTTAGTCTCGTCCGGGAGCTTCGCCCGAGTCCGAGGGCGCATCTCCCGCGCGGGACGCTAGGAGCCCGACCCGACGATCTGCGTCGGATCGGGACGAGCCGGACCAGTGGGCTCGATCCGGCCGACGACGCGATAGAGCCGCCCCGCCTCGCCGCGCGGGTCGACGATCGGCTCGACCTCGATGGGGCTCGGGAGCGCCGCGAGCGTCGCCTCCGAGATCAAGAACGAATCCGGCGCCGCACATTTCTGGATATGACCCGCGAGGTCGAGGACCTCGCTGTAGGCGACGCCCGCGTCGAGATCCACGAGCGACTCGCCCGTATGGGCGCCGAGCCGGAAGCGGAAGGGCTGCGCGAGCAGGTTCTGCTCGCGATTGAAGTCGGCGAGTCGATCGAGGATCGCGCAGCCGGCGAGCACTGCCTCGCGCGCCTGCTCGAAGAAGCACATCAGCTCGTCGCCATTGCTGTTCAGGACCTGCCCGCCGAACTCGACGCAGATCGCGCTCACGAAGCCGCGGAACCGCTCGAACGACACGATGATGTGTTCTGGACGCGCGCCGGCGCTCTTCATCGCCCGGGACGCGACGACGTCGACGTCGAGGAAACATCCCGTCACCTGGAACGCTTCGATCTCGCGCTCGAGCTCGAGCTTGCGCGCCATGCCGAAGATCAGCCCGGAACCCGGCGCCCGAGACGCTTCACGCGGGCTCGACGCGCGGGGCGGGCTCATCCGAAGCGCGAGCACGACCCGGTCCGCGAGCTGGATCTCGTCGCCATCGGCGAGGATCGTGCGATCGAGGACGGCGAAGCCGTTCACGAGGGTCGGGTTCGTCCGGCTGCGCGGAATCAGGACGAGACCACGGCCTTCGACCGCGAGCTCCGCATGGATGCGGGAGACGCCGCGCTCGGGGATCCGGATGTCCGCGTCGTCCCCGCGTCCGATCCGGGTCGCCCCGAGCGCCACGGCATGACGGGATCCGACGAGCGGCTCGGGGCCGCGCAGCACGACGAGCTCGGCGACCGGCATCGACATCGGACGGAGCTCGGTGGCCTCGTTCGGCGCGCCCGGCTCGCGCTCGGCGATCCCGGTCAGATTGAGGCCGGCGCGCGCCCGGACCTCGATCACGACACGACCGAGCTCGATCCGGTCGCCGACCGAGACGCGCGCGCGCGCGGACTCGAGACCGTTGATGCGCAGCGGATTCGCGGCTCCCGGGATCTGCTCGACGACCGTGCCGCCCGCGTCGCGGCGGATGAGGGCATGGCGGCGCGAGATGCTGCGGTCGGTCAGCCGGATCGAGCCGACCTGTCCGCTCTCGGGCTCGCCGCGCCCGATCAGGATCTCCTCACCCTCGAGCGTGAAGCGGTCGCCGGCGTCGGCGCCCGCGACGACGAGCAGCTCGAGGACTGCATCGGGCGCGGTGGGCTCGTCGCGACGATGCCAGGCGGTGAGCCAGGTGGACAACCGGATCCTCCAGGGCCCCGAGAGAGGCGGAGAAGCGGATGATTCCACAGTCGAACGGGTTTCGTCTGCCTCAGCGGGCTCGACGCGCTCGCCCCCGAAGAGCCCGGGCGAGGAGCTCGTAGGCGAGCGTCGCGATCGGCGTGCCCGCGTCCCGGGCGAGCGCTTCGAGGGCAGCGAGCTCCGCGTTCGACAGCATGACGGAAACGCGGTTCTTCCGGGCGAGCGGCGACGGACCGCGCCCCGATCCCTTGGGCCGGCCCGCCCCGGGCCGCGCTCCGCCCCAGCTCTTTCGATTCTTCGTCGACACCCGGCGCCCCCGCTCGCAGCGACGCGCGGCGATCCCCGCCCGCGCTGCTTGCGGCATCGGTGGGCGGGCGGCCGGGATCGATCGGGCAAATCCAAGAAAACGCGGGGGTTTTCGCCCGAAGGCTTGGGCCCAGGCCCGGGGAAGGCAAGCCGCTTCTCGAGCCCGGTCAGTCGTCGTCGGAGCGCCCCTGTCGCTGCTGCTTCGACTCCCCGCGCTTTCGCTTGGCATCGAGGCGGCGCGTGCGTGCCGCGCGGGTCGGCTTCGTCGGGCGGCGGGGGACGGGGACGACGAGGGCGGCCGCGACCAGCGCCTGCAGGCGTTCGCGGGCGTCCTGTCGATTGCGGTGCCGGCTGCGATGGGCATCCGCATGCAGGACGAGCTCGCCGCTTCGGGTGAGCCGCTTCGCGAGCTTCGCGAGCGCCCGCGCCTTCGCATCCGCGCGCAGGCCGCAGGTCTCGCGCAGGTTCCAGCGCAAGGTCACGCGCGTACTCGAGGTATTCACGTGCTGTCCGCCGGGACCGCCGGATCGGCTGGCCTGCTCGACGAGCTCCGAGAGCGGGATGCGATTGCCGCCCCCGAGCGAGAGATCTCCCTCGCGATCCTCGCCCGCGCCCGCCATCTGCCTGCTCCCCCTGCGCGCGGATCGACCTTCAGACTCGACCGTTCCCGGTCGATTCCAGCGAGGAACGAATCCTCCTCGAGATCGGCACCGGCCTGTCCGGCCGGGCCACAGGAAAGCGCGAAGTCGTGAAGCCGTCGACCAAGCCGCCCGCCGCGGATCGCGCGATCCTGTGTCCGCGCGGGAATGAGCTCGCCGAGTTCGAGCCGCTCCTCGCGGAGCTCGGCCTCTCCGTCGAGATCGTGACCGGCGAGCTGCCGAGCACGGCCGCCGTCGCCGGCGCGCGCATCGTGATCGTCGCCGGCCAGCGCCTCGCCGAGGGACGGCCGCCCGCCGTCCGCAGCTGGCCGCGAACTCTCGCCGTCGTCGACGACGGCAGCCGGACGCTCGCGGCCCACCTCAGTCGGATCGGCGTCGCGATGATCCTCCGCCGCCCGATCCATCCGCGCGCCCTGCGACTGCTGTTGATCCACGAGCTCTATCGCGGCCCGGAGCGCCGCGGCAAGAAGCGCGTCCTGATCGGCCATCCGATCCGCGCCGGCGGCGGCCTGTTCAAGCAAGGCGCAACGCTGCTCGAGCTCTCCCGGACGGGCGCACGCCTCGCGCTCGCGAATCCGCCCCGGATCGGATCGCTGATCCAGTTCGTGCTCGGCAAGGAGCTGACGAACGGGAAGCCGATCAAGGTCCAGGCGCGCGTCGTCCGCTCGATCGAGAACGGCCAGGGTG
>CAZFKD010000151.1:0-8635 GCA_964519695.1 uncultured Spirochaetaceae bacterium | reverse complement strand
TCGAGCAGACCGACGTCGAGGTGCCGAAGAGCTGGTCCCAGCTCGCCACCAACGTCGTCGTCTCCAAGTACTTCCGTGGCCACATCGGCACGCCCGAGCGCGAGCGCAGCGTGAAGCAGCTGATCGGCCGCGTCGTGCGGCGGATCCGCGAATGGGGGGAAGAGGGCGGCTACTTCGCGACGCCCGCCGATGCGGACGCCTTCAGCGACGAGCTGACCTACCTGCTCGTCCACCAGAAGATGGCCTTCAACAGCCCCGTCTGGTTCAACCTCGGCGTCGAGGGCACGCCGCAGCAGGCTTCCGCGTGCTTCATCAACTCGGTGAACGACACGATGGAATCGATCATGGACCTCGCGAAGACCGAGGCCATGCTCTTCAAGGGCGGCTCGGGCACGGGCAGCAATCTCTCCTCGATCCGGTCGTCGCGCGAGCTGCTCGCGGGCGGCGGCGTCGCCTCCGGCCCGGTCTCGTTCATGCGGGGCTTCGACGCCTTCGCGGGCGTGATCAAGTCGGGCGGCAAGACGCGCCGCGCGGCGAAGATGGTGATCCTCAACGTCGATCATCCCGACGTCATGGACTTCATCCGCTGCAAGGCCGACGAGGAGAAGAAGGCCTGGGCCCTGATCGAGGAGGGCTACGCCGGCGGCTTCAACGTCCCGGGCGGCGCCTACGACTCGGTCTTCTTCCAGAACGCGAACCATTCGGTCCGGGTCACCGACGCCTTCATGGAGAAGGCCGGCCGGGCCGACGCCTGGGAAACGAAGTCGGTCACGACCGGCGAGACGGTCGAGACGCTGCGCGCCGACGAGGTGCTGCGCACGATGGCCGATGCGGCCCACGTCTGCGGCGATCCCGGCATCCAGTACGACACGACCATCAACCGCTGGAATCCCGTCAAGAACTCGGGGCGCATCAACTCGAGCAATCCCTGCTCCGAGTACATGTTCCTCGACGATACGGCCTGCAACCTCGCGAGTCTGAACCTCATGACCTTCCTCGATGCGGAAGGCCGATTCCAGGTCGAGGACTACCGCCGTGCGGCGGGGCTCACGATCCTCGCGCAGGAAATCCTGGTCGACTTCGCGGACTATCCGACGCGGAAGATCGAGGAGAACAGCCATCTCTATCGTCCGCTCGGGCTCGGCTACGCCAACCTCGGCGCGCTGCTGATGGCCTTCGGTCTGCCCTACGACGGCGATCAGGGGCGGAACCTCGCGGCGGCGTTGACCTCGCTGATGTGCGGCGAGGCCTATCGCATGAGCGCCGAGATCGCCGGAGCGATGGGGCCGTTCGTGAAGTTCGAGGAGAACCGCGAGCCCTTCCTCGAGGTCATCGAGATGCACCGCGATGCGGCCTACATGGTGCCGCCGTCGGGTGTTCCCGCCGATCTGATGAAGGTCTCGCGTCGGGCCTGGGACGAAGCCCTCGAGCTCGGCACGAAGAACGGGTACAAGAACGGCCAGGTGACCGTGCTCGCGCCGACCGGCACGATCGCGTTCATGATGGACTGCGACACGACCGGGGTCGAGCCCGACATCGCGCTCGTGAAGTACAAGAAGCTCGTCGGCGGCGGCTTTCTCAAGATCGTGAACCAGACCGTGCCGATGGCGCTCGCGAAGCTCGGCTACTGCCCCGCCGAGGTCGAGGCGATCATCGCCCACATCGACGCCCGCGAGACGATCGAAGGGGCGCCGGGTCTGAAGCCGGAGCATCTGCCGGTCTTCGACTGTGCGTTCCGGGCGCAGAACGGCGTCCGCTCGATCGAGTGGATGGGCCATATCCGGATGATGGGCGCGGTCCAGCCGTTCCTCTCGGGCGCCATCTCGAAGACGGTCAACATGCCGGCCGACGCCACCGTCGAGGACGTCATGCAGGCGTACGTCGAGGGCTGGAAGCTCGGGCTGAAGGCGCTCGCGGTCTACCGGGACGGCAGCAAGCGGACGCAGCCGCTCAACGCCGGTCGCGACATGAAGGCCGAAAAGAAGGACGTGGCGGCGACGAACCTCGTCGAGCTCGACCAGTACCGGCCGCGACGCCGCAAGCTCGCCGACGAGCGCGTCGCATACACCCACAAGTTCTCGATCGCCGGCCATGAGGGCTACCTCACGACCGGTCTCTACGAGGACGGGCAGCCGGGCGAGATCTTCCTCAAGATGGCCAAGGAGGGGAGCACGGTCTCGGGCCTGATGGACACGATCGCGACCATGACGTCGATCGCGCTCCAGTACGGGGTTCCGCTGAAGGCGCTCGTCGACAAGTTCAGCCATACCCGGTTCGAGCCCTCGGGCTTCACGAACAACAAGAAGATCCCGATCGCAAAGTCCGTCATGGACTACGTGTTCCGCTACCTCGGCGATCGCTACCTCGCGAGCGAGGAGACGAGCGACGCCGGCGTCGACGAGGCGACGGGCCTCGCGCCGATCGCGCTGCCGACGGCGACGCGACCGGGCGTCGTGACGCCGCTCGTCCAGACGCCGGTCCAGGCGGCGGGCGCCGTCGCCGGGGGTTCGGGCAGCGCGACGACCGAGGCGACCCAGGCGACCTCCTCGAAGCCGGGCTCGGTCTTCGTGAACCAGGCGGACGCGCCGTCCTGCATGGACTGCGGCTCGATCATGATCCGCAACGGCGCCTGCTACAAGTGCCCGAACTGCGGCAGCACGAGCGGCTGCAGCTGAGCGGACGGAACGCAGCAGCGGAGTCGGGGCCGGGTGTCGTGCGCGGCTTCGGCCGGGGGGGCCGCGTGAGTCGATCGAAGAGCCAGGCGAGGGCGCATCCGGATGCCCGCGCCTGGCTCTTTCCGTTCCTGCTCCTGCTGCTCGTCGGTTCGGGCACCGGGTGCATCACGATCGACGTGTTCGGCGGCGGCGAAGAGGCGGCGCTGGTCGAGAGCGTGGTCCGCGGTCGCGAGGGGCCGAAGATCCTGCTGCTCGACATCGACGGTGTCATCGGTGAGACCGAGTCGCCGAGCGCATTCTTCGGCGGCCCCGAAATCGGCACCGTCGCGCGCGTCGTCGAGATGCTCGATCGCGCGCGCGCGGACGACGAGATCTCCGCCGTGCTGCTGCGGATCGACAGTCCGGGCGGGACGGCGACCGCGAGCGAGCAGGTCTACGAGGAGATCGTGCGATTCAAGACCGAGCAGCGGATCCCGGTCGCCGCACAGCTGATGGGGACGGCCACGTCGGGCGCCTACTACGTCGCGATGGCGGCGGATTCGATCCAGGCCCATCCGACGACGGTCACGGGCTCGATCGGTGTGATCTTCACGAGTCTGTCCTTCGCCGGCCTGATGGAAAAGCTCGGGGTCGAGGACCAGACGCTGACGGGCGGCGCGTTCAAGGATGCGGGCTCTCCCTTCCGCCGTCTCTCGAGTGAAGAGCGCGCTCAGCTCCAGACGATCGTGGACGATCTGCACGCCCGCTTTCGCGAGATCGTCGGTCGCGGTCGACCGAAGCTCTCTCCGGACCAGATCGCGCAGCTCGCGAGCGGTCGTGTCTTCAGCGCGAGACAGGCGCTCGAACTCGGGCTCGTCGACCGGATCGGGTCCCTCGAAGAGATGGTCCAGGAGGTCGAGCGCCGGATCGGTGCGCCGCGGTCGCGGGTCGTCGCCTACCACCGCCCGCGTGAGATCCGGCGCAATCTCTACACCCGCTCCGCAGCCGGCCCGATCGGCCTCGACGGCGGGTGGGTCGGGCGCGCATCACCGGCGGAGCGCGCGCTGCTCCAGCAGGGGCTGGAGCAGCTCCTCGCGCGCTCGGCGTTCGCCTACGTCTGGGCGCCGGGGATCCGGGGGCCGGGCCTGGGGCTGTCCGGTGTCGGGTGGATGGGAATCGGGGAGGCCGGCCTCGTCGGAGCGGGAGGAAGCTTCGAGAGCGGCCCGAACCGGACGATGCGGACCGGCGCGTTCGATCGGGAGCAGACCGTCTACTCGCCCGCCTCGCCCGCCGCCTCCGAAGCGTTCGAGAGCAGCCTTCCGAGCGATGCCCCTTTCACGAACATCGCCGACTGATCCCCGACGTAGACGACCTCGCCCGACTGGAGAAATCGAAAGGCGTAGCGGATCACGATTCGCCGTCCGCCGACGCGCGTCCGCGTCTCGCTCGATTCGAGAACGACCGGCGGACCGATCGTCGCCAGCCGCTTGAAGTCGGCGCGGTGGATGCGGTTGCCGAAGCCCGCCCAGCCCTCGTCCCAACGACAGCCGTGGAAGAGATAGGCGTGGAGACAGCCGAGGCCGCCCGTCGCCATCAGGAGCTCGGCGGCAGAGACGTGGGCCGGATGCTCCGCGCTCGTACGCTGGCAGCGGGCAAGCGGGAGCGGCCTCGTCGTGTCGAGCAGCGCTTCGAGCGAGCGCGTCTGCGGGTCGACGCGGGTGATCTCGTCGACGAAGAGTGCTTCGTCCGTATAGAGGAAGGTGTCCACGAAGCGCTGGATCAGGTCGGGCGCGACGACGCTGCGGCTGCGGGTTGCGAGGGGCGAGCGATGGGGCATCGACAAGGCGGAATCCGGCCGACCGTGATCGGGGCGCCGTCCGGTCGACCGCTCTACGGTCGAGCGGGCCGGACGCGTACCGATCTCAATCTTCTGGCAGGGCGACGCGCAGGATGCGGTCGCCGGTGAAGGAGCCGATGAAGAGCTCGTTTCCGACCTGCAGGCCGACCGTTCCGCCGCCCATCGGCGCACCGCTGCTCTCGTAGATCGGGCCGAGGGGCGTCATCGTTTCGGCGTCGATGGCCTGGATCGCGAACGGAATCGGACACGCCCCTTCGGGCACGTCGACGCAGACGCCGAAACTCGTGGTCTCGAAGCCGTGCAGCGACGCGACGAGCAGGCGCTTTCCGTCGGGCGCCCACGTCACGTTGTCGGGCATCTTGACGGGCGCCTTCGCGATCAGCCGCCCCGAAGCGACGTCGATCTTCCGGATCTCGTTCTGCATCGTGACATTGAGGTAGAGCGTCTTGCCGTCGGCCGAAGCGGCGATTCCGTTCGGCATCACGCCGTCCGTTCCTTCGATCTTCCGGTAGCCGCCCGATGCGTTCCAGGCGTAGGCGTGTCCGGTCGGTTCCGTCGGGATCGTCTCGGTGAAGTCCGAGGCGCCGGAGATCGAGGCCATCCGGGTCGTGTAGAAATCGCCGTTCGGAAAGCCGACGACCTCGTTGAGCGACGCGTCCGGCGGCGCGAGCACGCAGCCCTTCCAGGCGAGGCGCCAATCGGTTCCTTCGCCGAGGACCTCGAAGAACTCGACCGCCTCGCGCCCGAAATGCTGCACGACGAGCAGCGCGAGGCGTCCATCGTCGCGGCGGACGAGGTCGATGCCGTGGGCGTTGAACCTTTCCCTGGGCGGCGCGGGACAGGTCGGGTCGCCCCAGCCGGCCTCGGCCTCGTCTGCATCGGTGCCCCCCGTGTAGAGCGTGGTCGGGATCTCGCTGGCGAGCGGGAAGAGGTAGAGGCCGCCGGGCTTGCGAACGACGCCGTCCGCGCCCATCGCGCCGTAGCCGCTGATCACGAGCGCTTCGTTGCCCGGCAGCGCAACGATGTCCTCGGGACTCTGGAACTTGCAGATCGGGCGGGCGCCCGCCAACGCGACACAATCGAGGATCGGGCCCGGTGTCGCTCCTCCGGCCGGATCGGCCCGTTGCCCTTCGGCTCTTTCGGCGACTTCGGCGATTTCCTCCGAAGCCACTCCGGACTGCGCCCCCTCCTCCGGCCGTTCGCAGCCGAACGCGACGAGGGCGAGAGCGCCGGCGACCGCGAGGATCGCCGAAGAGCGGGAGGCGGCGCATAGCACCGCCCGGGCGGAGTTCATTCGTTGCATCGGGTTCCTCGAGTCGAGAGGCGGACGGGCAGGGCCAGTGGGAGTTGTAGTCGACGCGAAGGCCGATCGGAAGAGCCTCGAGGGCCACGCGCTCAAGTCGGGGGGCGACCGCGGCGTTTCATGCGGGATTCGATGCGGGATCGCGCCGGTCGTGTCGGGGCGCGAGCCAGCGCGCACCGAAGAGCGCCTGGGTCCCGCTCCCCGCATTCACGATCGCAGCCAGCGCGAGGGACCAGCGGATCGCCCCGTCTCCGAGCGTTCCCGCCATCACGTCGTTCAGTGCGCCCACGAAGGTCGGCCCGAGGCCGGAGCCGACGAGCGTCAGGATCAGCAGGTTCAGCGCCGACGCGGTCGCACGCGATGCGGGCTCGGCCAGCTCCTGGGTCGCGGCGTGCATGCCGGGGATCGCGAGGCCGGAGAGGAAGGCCGACGAGGCCAGACCGACCAGCGCGAGCTCGGGGACGGGGGCGAACAGGAACAGCAGCGACAGCGGAGCGTAGGCGAGACTCGCGATGCCCGGCAGTCGCAGGAGCCAGCGGCGATCGGCGGCGGCCAGGCGATCGGTCACGATTCCGCCGACGATCACGCCGAGGGCGGAGAAGGACGCGCTGCCGAGCGCGAGCAGCGTGCCGATCTCCCGAGGCGCCATGCCGTGGACGCGGGCGAGATAGGCGGGATGCCACATCGACGCCGCGCTATGCGCGAGCGAGTGGAGCGCGAACGAGGCGAGCACGAAGCGGTAGGCGGGCTGTGCGAGCAGACGACCGAGGGCCTCGCGCGTCGAGAGCGGGATCGCCCGCGTCGTCTCGAAATGGCCCCGCCGCGGCTCGCGCACGGTCGTGCGGACGAGAAGGGCGAGCAGGACGCCCGGCGCCCCGAGCGCGACGAAGACTCCGCGCCAGCCCCAGAGTGCCTGCACCCAGCCGCCGACGAGATAGGCGAGGATGACGCCGACGCTCGCGCCCGCCGAGTAGACCGATAGGGCGCGAGCGCGGCGCTCGGGCGGGAAGTAGTCGGCGATGAGGGCGTGCGCGGTCGGCGTTCCGGCCGCCTCGCCGACGCCGATCGCGAGACGGGCGACGACGAGCTGGGCGAAGCTCGTCGCGAATCCGGAGACGAGGGTGAGGGCGCTCCAGGCCCCGAGGCCCGCAGCGAGGATGCTGCGGCGATTGCCTCGGTCGGCGAGGCGGGCGATCGGGAGTCCGGCCGCGCCGTAAAAGAGCGCGAAGGAGAGTCCGGAGGCGAGTCCGAGCTCCGTGTCCGAGACGTCGAACTCCTGCTTGAGGGGCTCGATCAACATCCCGAAGATCTGACGATCGACGAGGGCGAAGACGCCGACGAAGAAGAGAACGCCGAGTACATAACGCGCGTAGGCGGGCGATGCGTCCGCCCGCTCGTCGCCCGGCGGATATGCCGGCATCGATGGCATCGGCGTGCGCGAAGTCCGGCCGATCACGTCGATCCGACGCGTCGGCTCGCCGCCGCGGCAGGGCGTACGGTCCGGCCAGGCACGAGAAGGCAGCGGCCGCCTCGGATGCACCTCATTCGGCGGCCCGCGCGCTCACCGCACGTTCGAGCGGCGTCGTGATGTCGCCGGTCAAAAGATAGGCCGCGCCGATGACGGGCATGATCCGGTCGTCGATGATGCGCCTCTTCGCGTTCGTCGCGTCGTCCGGGCGGATCCGATTCTCGAGGCCGACGATCACGTCCCAGATGCGTGCGCCCGACTCGATCTCGTACAGGGCGAACAGGCTTCGAGGTCCGTGTGCACGGATCACGCGCTCCCACGCGAGGGGAACGATTCCCAGCATCGCGGCGGTTCGAGAGACCCTCTCGTAGCCGGAGAACGTCACGGTCAACAGCGCGTAGTCCGCATCGAGCCCCGCGAACAGGCGAGGGGGTAGAGCGGCCGGCGAAAGCTGCTTCTTGGGATAGGGATCGCGCTGAAGGGTGACGAGGAGCGGCCCCGGCAGGTCGGTCTCGCCGATGCGGCCGCTCGCGAAGACTCTCTTGCGGAGTCTCTTCGGCTCGACCTCGATCGGGAGGAATCCGCTCATCTGCTCCGCCATGAGCGCGGATTCCTCTTCGGAGAGTGCCGTTCGCGCCACGACCTCACTCGGAGGAATGAAGCGAATGCCGGCGAATTCGGCGGCGAAGACGGCATCGAGCGTCTCGAGAGCGACCATGGAAGGGCCGAGCTCCCTTCCGATTGCGAGCGGCGGGAATGCGGCGATGGTCGTTCCGTGCAGGTTCGGGACCTTCGGGTTCGGATGCGTGAAGAGCTGCAACCCGCGCTGCCCACAGGCGGAGAGCGCGAGCGCGATGGCGAGCATCGATGCCGATCGAACGAGGAGGAACACCGCCTTCATCGGCGACCTCCGCGCATTCCCATCGCGGCGAGCGCGGCCTCGAGCTGCGCTTCGGAGACGTCGTCGCGCGCGGCCCTCCCGGGCAACATCGCGAAAAACTCCGCGTCGATCCGCCCCGTCTCGAGATCGACGACGCGGAGCGCGAATGCCGGATGGGCCACGTCGGTGCGACGCGCGAGCACGAACGGCGGGGTCACCCAGACGAGGAAGATCGGCAGCCAGTCGACGCGGGTCTCGATGCGGCTCTCGGCGAACTCGCCGACGAGCAGGCGGCGATGACCGGTCCGTCGTCGCAGGTCGCTGCGCCACGCGGCGGCGTAGGCCATTCGAAAGGGATCGACCAACAGTCGGTCGTGATCGGCGGGCGTCAGGGCGGCTGAGACGTCGGGCGCCCGGCTCGCGTCGGCGAGGAGGCGGCTCGCGTCGGCGTCGATCTCGAACGGCAAACGCA
>CAZFKD010000150.1:0-8690 GCA_964519695.1 uncultured Spirochaetaceae bacterium | reverse complement strand
CGGGGGCTTCATCGATGCCGCGCTCGCCCAGACCGACGGCGACATCGGCGCGACCTATTTCATCTTCGCCGATCAGGTCTTCCCGATCTGGCCGCTCTTCCACGATGGCGGCACCGACGACGAGGAGAATCCGCCGACCGATACGCTCGCCTTCCACTTCGAGTCGCGGCTCTCGTCCGGCGATCTGCCCTTCTTCGCCCGTCCGACGCTCGGCGGATCCGAGATCCAGCGCGGCTTCATCGAGGGCCGTTGGCGCGACGACGCGGTCTGGTCGGCAGCGACCGAATACCGCTTCTGGCTCCTGCCGCGCGGCTTCACCGTCTGGCGGCACATCCGCATCGAGCGCATCGGCGCCGCCGTGTTCTACGAGGTCGGCGGCGTCGGCGAGAACGGCGCGGCGCTCTTCCGCGAGAGCCTGATCCAGAGCTACGGGGTCAGTGGGCGACTCACGATCGAACGGGCCGCGCTCTTCCGCGCCGATTTCGGGTTCTCGGACGAGGGCTTCAATTTCTCGGCGGGCTTCGGTCTGTCCTTCTGAGCCGTGGCCCGCGCGCGGCCGGCCGGCGGCGAGGAGACGAATCGGTTTTGACGCGGAGCGATCTGATCGAGCTGCTCGAGCGCTATTTCGAGGCACATCCCGGCGAGCGCGCGACGACCCGGCGAATCCTCGATCTCGTCGAGCGCGAGCCGCGCTGCTTCGAGCGCGACTGTTATGCCCCGGGCCACGTCACGGCCTCCGCCTGGATCGTGTCTCGCGAGTCGCGTGCCGTGCTGCTGACCCATCACCGCAAGCTCGACCGCTGGCTTCAGCTCGGCGGCCATACCGACGGCGAGAGCGACGTGCTGCGTTCGGCGCTGCGCGAGGCGCGGGAGGAATCCGGACTCGTCGCGCTCGATCCCATCCCCGCGACGGGCGAGCCGTGGATCCTCGATCTCGACGTCCACGCGATCCCCGCACGCAAGGACGAGCCGGCCCACGCGCATCACGATGTCCGCTTCCTGCTCGAGGCTTCCGAGATGGCACACCTCACGCGCCAGGCCGCCGAATCGAAGGCGCTGCGCTGGTTTCCGAAGGAGGGCCTCGCCGACCGCCTCGGCGAGGAGAGCCTCGCGCGGATGGCCCGGAAGGCGGCGCTCTGGCTGGCCCGGACGCCCCCCGGCCCGCCCTGAAATCCGCTTCGGGCTCCCGTGGGGAGGAAGCTTTGTCGCCCGGATCGGACGCCGGATTTCGTTCGTCTCCGCGGAATGCAGGCCCGCGCGGGTGGAATCGGGATTGCCCTCGACGAGAGGGCCTCGGCAGCCCCCCGCAGGCCGACGGGAACGCTGGCGTAGGTATTGCACTCCAATCGTGTGATGGAAGCCCCCGCCCAGCGGAGGCGGAGGTCATGCCATGGAGTCGAGCGCGATTCGCACGAACGATTCGGCCACGCTGCCTGCCTGCACGACGGGCCTGGAAGCGGATCTGCGCCTGGCTTTGAACGGACTCGCGGCGGCGACCCTCGTCGCACTGCTGGTCTGCGTACCGCACGGAGCTCTCGCCGAGCCTGGGAGCTCGATTCCGGCGATGCCGGACGAGAGTCTGGCCGTGCACGCATCTCCGATCGACGTCGCCGAAATCGTCCCGCCGAGGCCCCGGTCGACGCCGCGTCGCGAGATCGATGCGCTCCTGGCCGTGCGCAGAGCGCAGCCGGGCGTACATGCGCGAGAGCAGGCGACGGACGAGGCGATCGCGAGCGCGGTCGAGCGCGGCAACCCCCGAGAGCTCGAGCGCCGCAAGCCCTTCCGCAAGAAGAGCAGCGATCTCTTCCGCAGCGAGCGGGAGATCCAGATCGGCGACGAGGAGATGCTGGTCCGGCTGCGGCTGCGGGCGAAGACGCGCAATGCGATGTCCGTCGAGCTCCGCTTCTAGTCGGCGAACCCGGCTATGATCCCGCGTCATGCAAGACCTGGTCGCGGATCTGCTTCGCTTCATCGATGGATCGCCCACGCCCTATCACGCCGTCGAATCGGCCATCGCGCTGCTCGAAGAGGCGGGCTACTCCCGGCTCGAGGAGCGCGACGTCTGGACGCTCTCCCCCGGTGAGCGCGCCTATGTCGTGCGGTCGGGCGGAAGCCTCGCGGCCTTCGAGGTCGGGACGAAGCCGCCGGCCGAGGCCGGCTTTCGCATCGTCGGGGCGCATACCGACTCGCCGAATCTCCGGATCAAGCCGGTCGCCGACGTGCGGGCCCACGGTTATCAGCAGCTCGCCGTCGAGCCCTACGGCGGCGTGCTCCTGCATACCTGGCTCGACCGGGATCTCTCGCTCGCCGGACGCGTGGTGCTCCGCGACGGGGCTGAAGTCCGCACGGAGCTCGTCGATCTCGAGCGTCCCCTGCTGCGGATTCCGAGCCTCGCGATCCATCTGAACCGCGAACTCGCGCAGGACGGGCTGAAGCTGAATGCGCAGCAGCATCTCGTTCCCATCGTCGGTTTGTCGGAGCGGGAGAACCTCGCCGCCCTCGTGCGCGAATCGCTCGCGGCTCGGCGGGGCAAGGCGAAGCGCACCCGGGCGCACAAGGGTGGGGAGATCCTCGCCTACGACCTGATGCTCTACGACACGCAGCCCGCGGCGTGCGCCGGCGCCGCGAAGGAATTCGTCCTCGCGCCGCGCCTCGACAATCTCGCCTCCTGTCATGCCGGTCTGCGCGCGCTGCTCGCGGCGTGCGTTTCCGGCCGGATCGCGGCGACGCGCGCCATCGTCTTCTGGGACCATGAAGAGGTCGGAAGCCGCAGTCGCTCGGGCGCGGCCGGCCCCTTTCTTGCGGATCTGCTGGCGCGCATCGCGGGGGGCTTCGAGGCGCCGGGCCGCAAGGCGAACACAGGGGCCCAGCTCGTCGAGCGCGCCGCCGCCCGCTCGTGGCTCGTCTCCGCCGACATGGCTCATGCCGTCCATCCCAACTACGCCGATCGCCACGAGCCGGGCCATCGGCCGGTGATCGGCCGCGGGCCGGTGATCAAGCGCAACATGAACCAGTCGTACGCGACGGATGCGGAGAGCGCCGGGCTCTTCGCCGCGATCTGCGCCCAGGTCGGCGTCACGCCGCAGCATTTCGTCACGCGCAGCGATCTCGGCTGCGGCTCGACCATCGGCCCGATCAGCGCGGCCCGCATCGGGATCCGCACGGTCGACGTCGGCAACCCGATGCTCTCGATGCATTCGTGCCGCGAGATGGCGGGCGCGGCCGACGTCGCCCCGATGATCGACGTGCTCGGCGCCTTCTTCGGGGGCGATCTGCCGGAGCAGGCAGCGCGTTGATCGCGCGGCCAGGAGCCCGACCCAAAATGGGCGCGGAGGCGCCGCGCGGCCATCTCGAGTCAGGCGCCTGGGCGATCAGGCGGAGAGAATCGCCTTGCCGATCACCTTGAGCTCGAGGATCGGCTTCACGCCCTCGAAGATCGGCAGCACCGTCGCGTCGACGACGTAGCGGCTGATCGGATATTCCTCCGCATAGCCCCAGCCGCCGTGCATCAGCTGTCCGGCCTGGGTCGCCGACACGGCGACGTCGCAGGCGAGCAGCTTCGCCTGGGCGGCCAGCGGCGCGGCGGCGCGCTCGTCTTCATCGAAGGCGCGGGCGGCGGCGTACGTGATCGCGCGCGCGCCGGCGATCTGCGCGGTCATCTTCCCGAGCGTGTACTGCGTCAGCTGGAACTCGGAAATCGGCTGCTCGAACTGCTTGCGATCGACGACGTATTTCGCGGTCTCCTCGAGCGCCGCCTGGGCGAGGCCACAGCCGCGGCCGCCGGTCTGGAGCCGGCCGGCGGCGAAGCCCGCCATCTGGAGGTAGAAGCCGCGACCGAGGCCCTTCTCCTCCCCGACGAGATGATCGGCCGGGACGAACCAGCGCTCGAAGTTGAGCGTGTAGGAATGCATGCCTCGGTAGCCGGGGGTCGCGTCGGCCTTGCCGACGAGACGGCCGCCGCCGGGCTGCGTGAAGTCGAAGGCGTGATCCCGGCTCGCGGGCTTGGGCACGACGAATAGCGAGAGGCCCTTCGCTCCCTTCGAGAGGTCTGGATCTGTTCGCAGCAGGACGGCGAGCACGTTCGCGCGGCCCGCGAAGGTGCACCAGGCCTTCGGGCCGTCGATGATCCATCCATCGACGCCATCGACCGTCCCTCGCGTCGCCCGGCATTTGACGCTCGCGACGTCGGAGCCGATGTCGGGCTCGGTCACCGAGATGCCGGCCATGCTCTCGCCCGAAGCGAGCTTCGGCAGCCAGTATTTCTTCTGCGCCTCCGTGCCGCCGCCCATCAGCGCCTTGGTCAGGATCTCCGGCCGCGTAATCAGCGATCCGGCTGCGGCGAGCGACGCGCGGGAGAGCTCTTCCGTCGTCAGGATCATTGCGAGGTTGCCCATCTCGACGCCGCCGTAGTTCTCCGGGATCGAGAGCCCGAAGAAGCCGAGCTCGGCCATCTTCTCGATGAAGGCTTCCGGGATCGTCTCGTCGCTGCGGTGGATGTGCTCGGCGTGGGGCGCGATCTCCTCGCTCGCGAACTGGCGGACCTGGTCGCGCACCTGCTCGTGGGTCTCGTCGAGGGCCCAGTCGTTGGCGCCGCGCGTCGCCGCCGCATGGGCGCCGATCTCGCGCAGGAAGGCCTCCGCGGTCGTCCGGCGCAGCGCGCTGCGCACGCTCGCGGGAAAGCATTTCTCGATCGTCGCGTCACCGATCCCGAGATCGTCGGCGGCCGCCGAGAGCCGGATCTGGAGATTCGTCATCAGCTCGCCGACCGCCGCGATCGCGATCTTCTCGCGCATCGCCGTCGCCTGGCCTTCGGCTCGCCAGCGCCCCAGCTGGGCGAGCACTTCATGGGCGGCGACGGCTTCCGTCGCCGCGTAGGCGACGCGCTCGGTCGAGACCTGATGGTCGTCGATCCGCTCGCCGTCCGCGGTCAGGCGCTTCGCCGCGGAGACGGCTTCGGCGAGCAGCAGGGCGCCGGCTTCCAGGACGAGCCGGGCGTCGTCTTCGCAGGCGGTCGTTGCACGGGTCGTCATGGACGAGCTCCTTCTCGGGGGCCTCGGGCCGGATTCGGGCGGCCGGACCATAGCGCTCGGGGCGTGGGCAGTCCCTGCGCGCGGGCGGGCTCGGGGGGCGACTCCGGGTCGGGATCGGACGATCCCGAGGTCGACGCGCGGGATCGGCAGGGCCCATGCAGGTCGACCCAGATCAGCGCCGATCAGAACAGTCGGCCGATCTCCGCGACGATCGCCGGGTTCCCGAATACGAGATCGAGCTTGCGACCGGCCTCCCGCTCGCGGACCCAGCAGCTGCCCCCGGCCTCCCGGGCGAGCACCCGGGTCGCTGCCGCGTCCCATGGATTCAGATCGCAGTCGACCATCGCGTCTGCGGCGCCGGAGAGGACGAGCAGATGGCCGAAGGCGTCGGTGTAGCCGCGCAGCTTTCCGATCCGCTTCGCCATCCGCTCGTGAACGTCGCGGAGCCCGGCCTGGTCGAAGCAGAACAGGTCGCCGTGACAGACGAGCGCGTCCTCGAGGCGCGAGATCTTGGAGACCGAGAGCCGCTCGCTCCCGCGGTGGACGCCGCCGCCGAGGTAGCCTCCGATCCGATCCCCGACTGCGGGCAGATCGATCATGCCGACGACGGGCTCGTCGTCGACGAGCAGGGCGATGAGGGTCGTGAAGAGCGGGATGCCGCGGGTGAAGGCGATCGTCCCGTCGATCGGATCCACGATCCAGCGCCGCCGTGCGGTCCGTCCCGTCGCGCCGAGCTCCTCGCCGAGGATCGCGTCGTCGGGGAACGCCTCGCCGATCACGCGCCGGATCGCGCGCTCGGCCTCGCGATCGGCGACCGTGACGGGGGAGCCGTCCTGCTTCGTCTCGACCGCGGTCCGCCGATAGCGCGGAAGGATCTCGGCACGTGCGGCATCGCAGGCACGCGCAGCGACCGCGAGCGCGTCGCGCAGGGCGCGCTCTTCGATCGCGGCGGTGCGGGGCTCGCTGGCGCGAAAGCCTTCCGGCGGGCTCGCGCTCGTCATTGCAGCGCGCCGCCGTCGGGCCGGCCGGGCACTGCCGCGGCGAGACGGCGCAGCCGTTCGAAGGGATAGATCCCGGTGCTGTGGCCATCGCTCCATTCGACCTGGATCGCATAGCGTCCGACCGACTGGATCCCGATCGGCGCGACGTCCGCAGGCACGTCGCGCTCCGCGAGCCGCGGCTCGCCGCTCGACTCGTCGACGCATTCGGCGCACGCGCAGGCCATGCGCAGCGCCCGCACGTCGAGCAGCGAGGTCGCGCCGTCCGCCCATTCGATGGCGAGGGTGCGGGCATCGTGCTGGCCGAAACGGACGGGGGTGTGTTCGGGGGTGGTCGACATGCCGGCCGAGGATAGGGTTCTTTCGCGGATCCGGGGGCGGTCGGAGACCGGCCCGTCGACGGCTGCACTCGCCGGAATCGGGGCTAGAGTCCGGCGCCATGACGACGCAAGAAGAGACGATCGCGATACTGGGTGGAACGGGAGATCAGGGGCTCGGCCTCGCGCTGCGCTTCTGCCGTTCGGGACGACGGGTCCTGATCGGCTCGCGCAAGGCGGAGCGCGCGGTGGAAGCCGCAGCGCAGGTCCGGAGCCAGGTGCCGAGCGCGCAGGTCGAAGGCTTCTCGAACGAGGAGGCGACGGCGGGCGCGGCGATCGTGATCCTCTCCGTGCCCTTCGAACACACCGCCGGCACGCTGAAGTCGATCAAGGAAACGCTGCGGCCGGGACAGATCGTGGTCTCCATGACGGTTCCGCTCGCCACGGCGATCGGCGACGGTGCGGTGCGCACGGTCGGAATCTGGCAGGGCTCGGCGGCAGAGCTCGTCGAGTCGCTCGTGCCGAAGGGCGTCGAGGTCGTCTCGGCCTTCCAGAACGTCTCGTCCCATCGCCTCCAGCATCTCGACGAGCCGGTCGAATGCGACGTGGTCGTCTCGGGGCCGAAGGCGGCGCGCGAGAAGATCATGGCGCTCTGCCCGCTGGTCGAAGGACTGCGCGCGCTCGACGGCGGCCCGCTCTCGAACGCGCGCATCGTCGAGGCGATGACGGCCCTGATCATCGGCCTGAACGTGCGCCACAAATGTCCCGAAGGTCTCGGCATCCGCTTCACCGGGATCTGATCCGGCGCCCGCCGTGTCCGCCGCCGATCAGGCGAGCAGGCCGCCGGCCTGCTCGATGAACGCGCGCACCTCGGGGACGCCATGTCCCGCCTTCGGGTCGTGAAGAGGAAGGGGCGCTCGCCGCGCATGCGCCTCGCGTCGCGATCCATCACGCCGAGCATCGGATCGGCGAGCTAGGCCTAGGGGCTGGAGGTCGCCGCCCTATCCTTGCATCGCGATTCGATCAGGCAGAACTCGGCGGACGGGAAGCGCACCTGAACCCGTGCGACTGCCGCCAGATGGATCGAGGCATCGTCCCGAATCGCCGAATGCGGACGGCCCGCGACTCCACGGCCATGATGCGCAACGGCGGCATGGCGCCCGAGCGCGCCGGGCGATGGACCGCGTGCTCGAGACCTTTCCCGTCCTGAAGGACATGCTCCGGCGGCGGGGCGGGGATCTCTCGGGCGGGCAGCAGCAGCAGCTCGCGTTCGGCCGGGCCCTGGTGCTCGAACCGGAGCTCCTGATCCTCGACGAGCCGACCGAGGGCATCCAGCCCAACATCGTCCACGAGATCGGGGACACGATCCGCCGGCTCAATCGCGACATCGGGCTGACCGTCCTGCTCGTCGAGCAGAAGCTGCCCCTGGCCCGGCGGGTCGCCGATCGCTTCCACATTCTCGACAAGGGTGGTTCGGTCGCCGAGGGCCCGATCGAGGCGCTCGATGACGACGTCCTGCGGCGGCATCTCACGGTCTGAAGGTCCCGAATCGGAGCCGGTCCCGGGCCTCGACGGGTCAGGGCGGGATCGGGGCCGCGGCCCCGAGGCTCTCGCCGGGCTGATCGGGACGCCCCGTCCGCCAGCCGCCCTGGCCAAGAACGCCGTTTGCAGTCACTCTGATTCATGTTCAGAAACGCGAGATTGGCGAGTCTCCACGAACCGGTGGGCGAAGAGGGACCCACAAGGGCTTGTGGTCCTCGGGGTCGGTAGACGCAAGATTTTGTGGATTTTTTCGTTGACGAACGCAGCGGCAACGGGCAATTTGCCGGTCAACGGGGATGTGAGTTTCCTCCTGTAGCCTGGGGGGGTCGCAACTGGGTAGTTGCGGGGAGGAACACGAACTCGAGTGGCATTTCGTGAGGCCGCGAACCTCGAAAGATCGCGGCGAGACGGTTCGGATCTGACCAGGGGGCCGGCACGATCCAGGGCAAGCACCGCGCGAAGGCGCGGTCCGAGCCCGGGCCGATGCAGCCGATGCGATCCAAAAGAGAGCAGTTCTGGTCTGGCCGGGCTCCGAGCGCTTCGGCGCTCGAAGCGAGTCGAAGTCGGATCCTGGAAGGGATGCGGCCCAGCGAAAGTCATTCACGGTTCGGGGGGCGCCGGGAGTCATTCCGGCGCCCCACTCATCTAGTCGACCTTCATCTCAATTCCACGCCCGCCCGCCCCGTCGGACCCGGTCGTGGACGCACGAATGACGAGAGCGCTCTGGCGGCGTCGGGGGGATCATGAAGACGGATCGGCAGCAAGATCGGGACATCTCGGACGGCAAGGCGGCGGCGCCGATG
>CAZFKD010000149.1:2910-8702 GCA_964519695.1 uncultured Spirochaetaceae bacterium | reverse complement strand
TTCGGCGATGCGGCCCTTGCGGTCGCTTGCGGCCCCGGTGAAGGCGCCGCGCACATGGCCGAAGAGCTCGCTCTCGAGCAGGGTCTCGGGAAAGGCGGCCGAGTTGACGGCACAGAACACGCGGTCGGAGCGCCGCGAGAGACGGTGGATCGCGCGACCAATCAGCTCCTTTCCGACACCGGTCTCCCCCGTGATCAGGACCGAGCTGTCCGTCCCCGCGACCTTCTCGACGAGTCTCAGCAGGTTCTCCATCGATTTCGAGCTGCCCACGATGCCGGTCAACGTACGAAGGTCGTCCTTCTCGTGGACCGTCGCAGCGTGGCGCTCGATCACCGGCGCCTGCGCCCGGGCCAGCGCATCCTCGACGACCGAGACCAGATCCGCGCTGTCGATCGGCTTGCGAAGATAGTTGGCCGCCCCGCGCTGGATCGCTTCCACCGCGCTCTCGATGCTGCCGGCACTGGTCGTGACGACGACGCTGCACCCGATGCGCGCCGTGCGGAGCCGATCGAGCAGCTCGAAGGCGCCGCCCCCCTCGATCCGGAGATCCGCGAGGACGAGCTGGGGCGGAGAAGAAATGCAGGCCCGGTGGGCCTCCTCGAGGCTCCGGCAGCTGACGACTTCGTGCCCCTGCAGGTGCAGCGTGCTCGCCGCAGTGCGCGCGAAGGACTCCTCTCCATCCACGATCAAGATCCTGGCCACCCTCGACTGCCTCCTACGATCGACTCGCGACGGTTTCGGACCGCCCGAGTCGATGGAAATCAACTCACGTTGACGTGCTTCTCGCTCGACTCCGCAATCAGACCGTCCTCGAAACGCTCGACGGCGCGCGCGAGCCGCTCCGACTCCGAAGAGACCCGGTCGACCCACTCGGTCGACATGCCTGCGCGGACCGCCTCGCCGCGCAGCCGATCGATCGCGTGCGAGAGCGCGCCGACCGGCGTTCGCAGCTCCTCGGACACGCTGCGCGCGAGCCGTCGCGCCGCGGTCGCGCGAGCCTCTGCGTCGCGAATTCGCCGGAATGCGAGCTGGAGTCCCGACTGGATCTCCCGAAGCAGGGCGAGCATGGCCGTCGCGTGATCTCCCGTGACCCAGACGAGCGCACTGATCACGCGGCGTCCACCGTCCTTGACGGTGAACCCGACGCAGGCGGTCTGTGAAGCTTCCTTCGCGTCGGGCGTCGGTCGGCGATCCAGACGCGTGATGCGCGACGATCGGCGGGCCTGCTCGAGCAGGAGGCGTTCGTCTTCGGGGAGAGTGTCGACGTCGATCCCGCCCTCGAGCGGCCAGTCGCCGACGATCAGCGTCGCATGCGCCCGATCCTCGTCGACCCAGAGCCAGCGCTGGGAGTCGAGCGGTTCGGCCAGCTCGGCGTGGAGCAGCTCGAACACCTCGGATTCGGATTCGCACGAGTTGAGGCCGGCGAGCAGGCCACGAGCCAGCAGGTCGAGTCGACGATCGACTTCCTCCCCGCGCCCGCCCGTCGCCCGGAACGGGCGGCTCGTGGACGTCGGCGGCACGCGGTGCTCCCAGCCGGCGAACGCGAGGTCGGCGCCGAGCGTCTCCCGGACGGCGCTGCGCAGGGCGGCCGGATTCCAGGGCTTCGCGACGATGAACGCGAGGCCGGCCCGTTCGAGGTCGATGCGCCGGGAGGCCGCGACGTCCGCTCGGATCACGAGAGCGCGCCGGACGCCGGGATGGGAAGCGCGGAATTCGGAGAGCAGATCGAGACCACGGCCTTCGCCGCCGAGGTCGTCGTCGACGAGGACGAGCGCGATTCCACCGCGTGACAGCCGCAGGCGGGCATCGTCCGCCGACGACGCGGTCTCGGCGAGGATGCCCGGCTGGGCGACGACGTTCGCGAGCGCGAAGCGCGAGCCGACGACGGGATCGACGATCAGGACGCGAGCGCGCTCACGGGAAGACGAGCGACGGGGGGCGGACGACGTTCCTTGACCGTCGCGGAAGAATCTTCCGCCCTCTTCGTTCATCATGATCGGATCCCTTCCGCATTGCAATCCACGAACGCCAGAAACGTTTCAACGATCGGCCCTTGAGATGGCCGCTTGAGCGTTATTCGTGCAATCTTGCAGCGGGGATGGAACGGAGTTCAGACTGCGAATCGCGAGCATCGCCGCATCGGGAGAAACGCCGGGATCACCGGTCGGATCGACGCGCCGTCGCCCCGGTAGAAACACCGAACGAGCTCGATCCCTTCGATGCGGGACGCAGGCGTCCCGCCCGTGTCACTCGACGGAGCTGCCTTCGAGCTCCGCGCGACGGGCGGCGCGACGCTGGGCCCGCGACGATCGATCGTCCACGTCATCACGCTTGAAGACGAACTCGACGCGGCGATTGGCGGCGCGATTCTCCGGCGTATCGTTCGGCACGAGCGGCCGCGTCGCACCGAATCCCGAGACGGCGACCCGGCTCGGGTCGACCTTCCCGGAATCGATCATGTACCGCAGGACGGAGATCGAACGAGCGGTCGAGAGATGCCAGTTCGTCGGAAACCGCGCGGACTCGATCGCGGACTCGTCCGTATGGCCCTCGATCGAGAGTTCGTAGGGGAACTCTTCGGTGATCCGGACGATTTCGTCGAGGAAGACGAAGGAGATCGGAAGCAGCTGATCCGAGGCGGGCTTGAAGAGCGCATTGCCCTTGACGCGGATGATCACGCCCCGCTCCGAGGCGTCGGCCTCGACGACGCGTGTCAGACCGTTCTTCGCGATCGCCTGCTGGACCTGCTGCATGATCCTCTGGTCCATCGAAGGCGACGGGCTCTGCTGATCCGCGCGTGCGACTTCGCAGGGGGTCGACGACTTCGACTCCCAGTCGATCATCGCTTCCGAGAGCGGTCGAGCCGAGCTGGGATCGTGAAAACCGAAGGCCGTCTGGATCGACTCCATCGTCTCGAGGAACACGCGTTTGTCCATGTTCGCAAAGGAGAGCATCAGGACGAAGAAGACGAGCAGATTGCTCATCAGATCGCCCATCGTCGCGAGCCAGGCCGGCGCGCCTTCGGGACAGACGTGATCTTCCGCTTCGCTCGGATCGAGACCCATGGCGAGCTACTCCGACGCGAGGGCCTCGCGCTCCTGCGGTGACAGGAAGGCCATCAGTTTGCTCTGGATGACCATCGAGTTGTCGCCTTTGAGGATGGATTCGACGCCGGCGATCGCCATCTTCTTCACGGCGACTTCTTCGCCGGTGCGATTGATGAGCTTCTCCGCGATCGGACCGCAGATCAGGAAGGCGATCAAGGCGCCGTAGAGGGTCGTGAGGAGGGCGACGGCCATCGAAGGTCCGATCGCGTCCGGGTCGCTCAGGTTCTGGAGCATCTGCACCAGACCGATGATGGTCCCGATCAGGCCCATCGAAGGCGACGTCGCCGCCATGAACTTGAAGACCTTCTGGCCGCGATCGTGGCGCTCCTTCATCGCGGAGAGCTCGCCCGTGAGTGCTTCCTTGATGACTTCGGGGCTGAGACCATCGACGCCGAGGCGCACGCCCCGCGCGAGGAACGGATCGTCGATCTGCTCGCCTTCGAGCGCGACGAGCCCTTCCTTGCGCGCCTTGTTCGCCAGATTGACGATCAGCGGGATCATCGCCGCCTTGGGCGTCGATTTGTCGATGAAGACCTGGACGGCGCACTTGAAGGCCCCGATCACGTAGGGAATGCGCTGATTGATGAAGGCGGTCGAGATCGTCCCGCCGACGACGATGATGACCGAGGGCACGTCGACGAAGGGCAGGATGCCGCTGCCGAGCAACATGCCCAGGGCCACGACGCCGAATCCCCCGACGAGCCCGATGATCGTTCCCAGATCCATGCGATGCGGGCCTCCGCGGCCCCGGACGCAAGCGGGAGCCGACCTTCACGGGTCGTCTATCGACGCGGGGCGGCGCTCGCTCGATCCGGCCGAGCACGGATCCGAAGCTCGTGGGAATCGCGGAGCAGAACGGTCAGGGATTGTTCGCGAGGTCGTTCGGGCGGGTCCGAACGGTGTACTCGAGGCGGTCGGTGAAGACCTTGATCGGCACCCAGTCGGGCAGCTCGGACATACGCGGCATGCCGAGCGTCATCGCGCCGGTCGGATCGAGGACCCAGGGATCGCTGGGATCTTCGAACCAGAGTGTGACCATGTGATGCTGCCCGTCCGAAGGCCGCATCACGATCGAGCGGTAGACCTCGGTCTCCGCGAAGCCCAGGTCGCGCAGCGCATGGAAGACGAGCAGCTCGAGGCCGTCGCAATCGTCGCCGCCGCGCGCGAGGGTTTCCTCGAAGGTGGCCCAATGATCGATCGCGCCGTCCTCGCGGTAGACATGCTTGGCCTCGGCCTGGATCCACTCGGCGATGTCGGCCGCCAGGGCGCGCTTGCGCTCGACGCGGAAGCGGAAGTATCGGGAGCGCAGACCGTCCTCGTCGCGCTGATCCGTCGGCAGACTTCGATTGGCTTCGCTCCAGCCCGCGGACTCGACCGCCGGGCCGCTCTCGAGCGGTGCCATCAGCTCGGCGTCGAAACGTTCGCGACGCTGCCAGCCCTCGATCTTCGCGCTCCAGACGTCGTCTGGATCCGGGATCTCGAAATAGCTCGCGGTGACGGTCTCGACCGGCCGAGCGGTGAATCCCGAGCATCCCATCCCGAGGCCGAGCAGAAGACCGGCCACGCCCGGCGCGATGCCGCGGGTCAGGGTCGGACGATCCGATCGGGTCGACATGACCGCGTCATCGGTCGCATGGCGTCAAAAATAAAGCGTCCCGACGCAGTCGGGAGCGAGGATCACGCGATCTGGCCGGGCTGCAGCCCCGGTCAGCGGTTCGGCGCCCATACGAGGTCGCAGCTCGCGCGCAGCCCCGCCGCATTTTTCGTCCGCAGGGCGTCCGGCGCTAGCCGGCGATCATCACGTTCTGGGCGTCCGCGAGGCGAACGAGCGTGAAGAGCACGACGAAGAAGAGGATCATCATCGGAATGCCGCCGAGGACGTAGAGCCAGGACGCGAGATCCCCGTTGATTCCGGGCCCGTCCTCGTTGACCACCTTCGGCTCGCGCTGGGATTCCGACATGCAGGGCTCCTCTCTCGTCTTTTCGGTCGACTTCTCGGTCGACTTCGTCTTCTGCGATCGATGCGATGGATTCGATCCGACCCGGGCCTTGCCGGAGCCGGCGCTCGAACGGCGCACACATTAGCCCCGGTTCCCGCGCCCGCCATGCCGCAAATGATCTAGTTCGGGTCCGGCTGGGGCGGAGCCGGACTCGAAGCGACGACTCGCCAGGCCGCTGGAACGCCGGCGAGGTCGGCCTCGATCTTGAGCTCGCGGAGCGCCTTTTCGGACGCCTCCAGCGCTTCCCGATTCCGGACCAGATCCTGTCGCAGCTTGAACGAGAGCGGAGAAGTCGAGCTGTCCTGTCCTGAAGCACCCGGCGGGGCTACGGACCATTGGCTCGCTCCGCCGGTCCCCGCCAGGCCGTCGAGCTCCCGCCGCGTCTCGGCCAGGGTCTCGCGGGCTTCGACGATGGCCTTCTCAGCGCGGGTAAAACGCCGCCGCCACTCGTCCTCCGATGCCCCGGCGACCGGGCGCTCGGCCTCCCGGGTCATGAAGCCGCTCGGCAGCTTCAGGAGGTCGTCGAGGTCGCTCGCGCCCCTCCCCGCCGAGCCCGAGTCGCCGGGCAGCGGACGGCCGGGCGAGCTCAGGACATCTTCTTGCGAGGGCGGCGCCGACGGCGCAGGTCTTTCGGGGACGCCTTCATTCGGGACCGTTTCGGCGGCAGCGCCGACTCCGTTCCCGA
>CAZFKD010000149.1:0-2900 GCA_964519695.1 uncultured Spirochaetaceae bacterium | reverse complement strand
CGTACCGGTCGACGGCGAACGCGAAGAACCACGCCTGCAGGCAGGCGAGGAATCTCGGCCGGCCCCGAAGCCGCGCCGGAATCCAAACGCCGTCTGCCCTTCGAATCCGTTCGATCATCGTCCTTCTCCCGGCACCGCCGAGGGGCCGCCTGCCCGCCGCACACCGTTTCCGCACCGACGGCGGCAGGCCCGTTCGAACGATAGCGGAGAGTCCGGGAGCGGATCGCCGCTTCGCCCCTCATTCGAGGGTCAAGGGGGCCTTCCGAAAGCCGATACGACTCGGGATCGACCCGACCGCGGCGCACCAGCCCGCGGAGTCCTGCTGCAAAAGGAACGCCGATGGAACGGGAAAAGCTGTACCGGCTGCTCCGACTCGGTCTCGAGAAGGGTGCATCCGACATCCACTTCCAGGTCGGATACCTGCCCCTCTATCGCTTCCACGGCGAGCTCGTCGAGCTCCGCTACAAGGTCCTGACGCCCCAGGATACGGAAGAGATCGTCCGGATCCTGATCGAGCACGACCCGCTCGGGCAGGATCTCGACTTCAACGAGCGCGACCTCGCCTTCGAGCTCCCGGGTGAAGGCCGCTTCCGCGTCAACATTTCGCGCCAACGGCGTTATTTCAACATCGTGCTGCGGGTGATCCCGCTGCAGATCAAGACCTTCGCGGATCTGAACCTGCCCTCGGTCCTCGGCGACATCGCGCAGGTGCGTCGGGGCCTCGTCCTCGTCACGGGTCCGACGGGCATGGGCAAGTCGACGACGCTCGCGACGATGCTGAACGAGGTCAATCGACAGCGAAAGAGCAAGATCGTGACCGTCGAGGATCCGATCGAATTCGTCTTCACCCACGACCGCAGCATCATCACCCAGCGCGAGATCGGGACCGACACGGCCTCCTTCCCCGACGCGCTGCGGGCCGCGCTCCGTCAGGATCCCGACGTCATCATGGTGGGCGAGATGCGCGACCTAGAGACCGTCGACACGTCGCTGAAGGCCGCCGAGACCGGCCATCTCGTCTTCTCGACGATCCATACCGCCGACGTCGCCTCGACGATCAATCGACTCGTCTCGTTCTTTCCGACCGAGGAGCACCTGCAAGTACGCGCGCGCCTCGCGGACAATCTGAAGGCGGTCGTCTCGCTCCGGTTGCTCATCAACAAGAAACAGAACGGCCGCGTCCCGGCGGTCGAGGTGATGCGCTCGACGCGCTCGATCCAGGAGTGCATCAAGGATCCCGCCCGGACCCACGAGATCACGGACCTGATCGCCCGCGGCCGCGGCGAGCGGATGCAGACCTTCGATCAGCATCTCTTCGACCTCCTGAAGGCCAACAAGATCACGATCGAGGAGGCCCTCAACACGGCCTCGAATCCGACGGATTTCCAGACCCGGCTCGAGATGGAGGGCCTGCTTCACGAAGACGGCGAAGTCGACGCGAAGCCCGAAGCGCTCTTCGACATCGAACCCGACGACCGGTTCTAGAAAGGCCGCCCGAGATGGATACCCGAACAGGGGCGGCGCAAGACGAACGACTCGTCCGCTCGCTCCGCATCACGGCGAGTCAGACCTCCGGAATCGCCGGTGGCGGCGCGACACTCGTGTTCACCGTCGAAGCAGCATCGGGTCGCAAGCCGCGACTGCGTGCAGCGGCGGGATTCCGCAATGCCGAAGAGGCGCGCGGTCTCGCAGTGAAGATCGACGGTCTCGTTGAGGCGGCCCTCGCGAGCGCGCGGCCGAAGAGCGGGCCGCTCGACGGGCCGGTGGCCGGACGCGAAGGCACCGAGGGCTTGCTCGCCATTCCGCTGGTGGCGCGCGGCGTCGCCGTCGGCGTGGTGGCCGTCGCGCCGATGGGACCGCTCGGTACGGATGCGCGGGAAGCGATCGAGACGCTCATGCTCCAGCAGCCATTTCTTCCGCCACACGCCCGCCTGGGCTGCCGCCTGCCAGATCGATCATCCGGCGGTGGTCGCCCTCAACGAGAGCCTCTCGCATCGCAGCGATGCGCCCATGGCGAACGAAGCCGGTGCGACCGACGAGCGCAGCGACGAGCTGCTCCGACTCTCCGAGGAGCTCTTCGCACAGGACATCGAGCTGCTCCGGAGCAACGAGAAGCTCGGGAAGATCGAGAAGCTCAAGAACGACTTCATCGAGAAGATGTCGCGCGAGCTCCGGACACCGCTCAACAGCATCATCGAAGCCACGATCACCGTCCTCTCGAGCGAGCACGAGAGCCTCTCGCCCGCCTCGCGCGACACGCTGCGCCACGCCCTGGACGAAGGCACGGCCTTCCAGCGTACGCTCCAGAACATCCTCGATCTCTGGCGTCTGAAGCAGAACGAGCTCCCCATCGAGATTCAGGAGCTGTCGGTCTCGGACGTCATCGACGAGACGATCTTCAGCGTCCAGGACGCGCTCGGCAGCAAGCCCGTCGAGATCCACAAGGAGATCGCCGAGCCCCTCGGCAAGATCCGGACGGACCTCGGCAAGCTGAACCAGATCCTGTTCCACCTGCTCGACAACGCGGTGAAGTTCACCGAGCAGGGCGAGATCCGGATCGGGGCGCGGCTCGAAGACGGCCGGCTGCACTGCTGGGTCGCCGACACCGGCATCGGCATCTGCGCCGACGATCAACGCTGCATCTGGAACGAGTTCTACCAGGTCGACGACCGCGCGAGCGCTCGATACCGGGGAGCCGGCCTCGGCCTGACCCTCGTACACGACCTGCTGACGCTGCTCGAGGGCGATTCGATGTTGACGAGCGAGCCCGGCAGCGGCACGCGCATCGAGTTCAGCCTGCCCGTCACGATCGTCTAGGCGCCCTCAGTCTTCGCTGCTTTCTTCGAGCTCGTCGTCCCAACCGATGCCCGACGACGCCTTGGGCGCCGGCGGCGCGGCGG
>CAZFKD010000148.1:0-8755 GCA_964519695.1 uncultured Spirochaetaceae bacterium | reverse complement strand
CAACGTTCGCGTCACCTTCTACGATCGGCGCCTGTTCCTGGAGCTCGCCGATGCGCGTCTGCGCGGCGGCGACAGTGCTGACGCCGATCCTCGTCCTCACCCTGCTCGAGCTTCCCGGCGTCGGCGAGAAGCGGGCGGGGACGGCGAGCGGGCTCTTCTTCTCTGCAGCCCAGATCGGCGGCGTCCTCGGACCGTTCGGGCTCGGGCTGCTCTACGACCTCTCGGGCGGATTCGCGCTCGGGCTCGGAGCGATGACGTGTACCGCGATCGCGGTTCTTGCCGGGCTCGTGGGGTTCGAGCGCGCGCACGGGCCGGGATGAATCAGTGCCCGAGGAGCTCGTGCAGCGCATCGACCGTATCGAGATCGTCGAGAGCGGCCATCGCACGGGCGCGAAAATTCGACGTGAACATGCGCCGCGACTCGGTGTCGTAGGGCGGGACGAGCGACAGGAACGAGGCGATCACCGTATAGGCCGCCTCGATCCGATGAGCGCGCCAGGCTTCGTCGTACGCGATCGGATGGCCGCCGAGCGCGTGCCGTGCGGCGAGGTAGTGCCGGACGAGCTCACGCTCCTCGCGGCGGCGATCGGCGGATTCGAGGCCCATCGTCAGGAAGAAGCCCAGATCGCGCATGGGCGAACCGATCTTCGTCATGCCCCAGTCGAGGAATCCGACACGATCGCCGTCGATGAACAGGTTCCCGATGTGCGCATCGCCGTGGATCAGCGTCTGCGGACCCTGCTCCCAGGCCGCTTGGATCGCATCGTGATGATCGATGTAGAGCCGGGCGACCTCGAGATAGGCGCCGCTCAGCCGGTCGCTGCAGTGATCGATCGCATACTGGAGCGTCTTCAGCACGAACTCGGGCGCCTTGCCGCGCCGCGACGTCGCCCAGGGCGCCACCTCCGCGAGCCGTTCAGGCACCTCCCAGCGGACGTGCAGCTCCGCCAGCTCTTCGATCGCCGCGCGCGCGAGCCGGCCCGGAACGGCCCAGGAGCCATCGGAGATCGCGCAGCCCCGCGCCCCGAGATCCTCGAGCAGCATCAGGAAGGCGCCATCGGCTTCAGTCGCCGCGAAATGGCATTCCGGAACGCGCATCGAGATCGTCGGCGCGACTGCTCGATAGAACTCGACTTCGCGCGTCCCCATCCCGGCCGCGCCGATGCGCGCGCGATGCGCGTGGTCCCGCGGCGGGAGCTTGCAGAAGAGCGTCTCGGGGGCGCCGGCCCGGACGTCGTAGGCGAGGCCGAGACGCAGATGATGGTTGGTGCGTTCCGTCGCGTCGAGAACGTCGACCGCCGCGACCCGGACGCCCGGAAATCGCGGCGAGAGCGCGGCGGAGAGCCAGTCGGGCGTGAGCCCGGTCGAATCGGCGGGAAGGCTTTCTTGCATGACGCCCGACTGTAGCGATCCGGGCGCATCCGGATCGCGAACTCCGAGCGGCGGGGCCCGTCGTTCTCCGCCGGCGGACCCGGCCGCAGCGACTCGGGCTCGGAGGCGCTGAAGACGTCGTCGACCGGGACGACGTCTTCACGGCCTCTCAACCCGGCTGCAATCCCTGCAGCCGCTCGGTCGCCTCGACGTAGCCTTCGACGATCTCGTAGATGACGTCGCGAACGGCCTTGCGCTCCTTCATCATGCCGACGACCTGACCCACCGGATTGAAGGCGACGCGCTGTGTCTCGGCGACGCCCGCATAACGACTCGTGCGCGAGATCGCGTCGGCGGTCACCATGCCCTGCAGCGGCATGCCGAGAGGCTTCGGATTCTCGGGCTTCTCCCACGCCTCGGTCCAGTCGTTGCGCAGCATGCGGCAGGGCTTGCCCGTATACGAACGCGAACGGACCGCGTCTTCGCTGGTCGCCGAGAGGTACGATGCGATCTGCGCCGGCTCGGATTCGGCTTCGGCGACCGTCAGCCAGAGCGAGCCGGTCCAGACCCCCTGCGCACCGAGGGCGAGCGCCGCCGCGACCTGCGCGCCCGTCCCGACCCCGCCCGCCGCGAGCACGGGCGTCGGTGCGACGGCGGCGACGACCTGCGGCCAGAGCACGATGCTGCCGATGTCGCCCGTATGGCCGCCGCCCTCGGTGCCCTGGGCGATGATGATGTCGACGCCCGCGTCCTTGTGGCGCTTCGCCTGATGCAGCCGACCGCAGAGCGCAGCGACGAGTCGCCCGCTCTCGTGGACGCGCGCGATGACGTCGGCGGGCGGCGTTCCGAGCGCGTTCGCGATCAGGGTCACCTTCGGATGCGCGAGCGCGACGTCGAGCAGCGGGTTCGCGGTCGTCGCGGTCCAGCCGAGCAGCTCGCGCGCGTGCTGGTCCGCCGGCAGCTCGGGGACACCGTGATCAGAGAGGAGCTTCGAGGCGAAATCGCGGTGCTCCGCCGGGATCAGCTTGCGCAGCTGCTCTTCGAGGGCCTTCGGATCGAGGTCCGAGCCCTTGCCCTCGTATTTCTCGGGGATCACGAGATCGACGCCGTAGCGCGCGCCTTCAACGAGATGTTCGTCGATCCAGCGGCATTCGACCTCGAGCTGCTCGGGCGTGAATCCGACCGCGCCGAGCACCCCGAAACCGCCGGCGTTCGAGACGGCGACGACGACGTCGCGGCAATGGGTGAAGGCGAAGATCGGGAATTCGATGTCGAGCAGGTCGCAGAGGGGGGTATGCATGACTGGGTTCTCCATGAGGCCGGACGGACCGGCGGTTCAGCGATTCGTTCGATTCCGGCCGCGCCGCGCCGCGAGGGCGCTGCCATCGAAGAGCTCGCGCACGGCATCGAGCGCCGCCGTCAGCTCCTTCGCGGGCGAGCGCCGCGCGCCGCCCGCGAGCCATTGATCGTTGGCCATCCGGACCGCGGAGACGACGGTCGCCGCGAGCAGACGCGCATGCAGCGCCTGCCGGGGCCCCGCCGCCAGCCGCGGCTCGATCGCGCGCGCGAGCAGCGATTCCCAGGCGACCTGCTGGCCGAGCGAGCGCACCTTGACCTGCGCCGAGACCGCACGGATCTCGGCCTCGAGCTGCATCAGCTCGCGCTGCTCGCGCCAATCCGCATACGCCTCGAGAAAGGCGTTCGTCAGCGCGGCGAGGGCGTCCTCGGATTCCGGACGGCGCAGGACCGCCTCGGCGACCGCATCGAGACGTCCCTGATGGATGCCCGCGACGAAAGCCGCTTCCTTCGAATCGAAATAGCGGAAGAAGGTCGAGCGACCGACCTCGGCGCGCGCGCAGACATCCTCGACGCGTACCGCATCGAAGCCCTGCTCGACGACCAGCGCGACCGTCGCCGACGCGATCCCCTCCCAGGTCTTCTGCTTCTTGCGCTCCCGGAGCGAGATCGGCTCGCCGAGGCCGGCTCCCGGGCTCACGGCCGCGACTCGGCGGCGCGACGCCGCGGCGCTCGAGCCCATCGCGCGTTTCGATCGGGCGCTTCCGGCGCGAGGGGGCCTTTCGGCCCTTTCGGCTTTCCCGACTCCCGCGGCTCTATCGGCTCTTCCGGGGCCTCGATCCGCTCGGGTCGCCGCAGCTCGACTCGTCACCCGTTCCATGCGCCGACTCCGGTTCGAGCAGCCCGACGCTCGCTGGATCCAAATCTGGCACAGCGTCCCATTTGGCGCAAGATTCCATTCCGGACCCGGCTGCGGCCGCGGCCCCGGCCGCGATCCGCCGAGCAGGGCCCGCCGAGCGGGTGCGACCCGGCCGCCGTGATCCGCTAGTTTCGCCGCGGTCGCGTGGCAGACTCGGAACGCGATCGCCGGACGGCGGTCGTCCGCTGCCGGGAGCCGGCCGACCGGAGCGAAGGGAAGGAATCGCCGATTGCCCTCGCGGAACCGGATCCCGGACTGGCGCCTGCTCGATGACGAGAATCTGCTCGCGCTTCGCTTCTGCGAGCTGCCCCTCGACATCCGCCGCGGCACGGTCGCCCGCCACGTCGAGCGGCTCTACCGGGAGCTCGCCGTCCGTGGCATCGAGTTCGAGCCCCACGTCTGGTATGGCGTCGAATGGTTCTCGCCCGACGGCGTGCCGGGCATCTCCGTCCCCTTCTATCTCGCCGATCCGCGTCTCAAGCGCCTCGAGCGCCGCATGATGCACGAGGTCGAAGGCGGCGAGAGCCGGTGGTTGAGCCGGATCCTGCGTCACGAAGCCGGGCACGCCATCGACTCCGCCTACGACCTGCGTCGACGCGCCGACTGGCGAGCCGTCTTCGGTCCCGCCTCGAGGCGCTACCCGAGCGTCTATACCTCGCGCCCGGGCAGCCGCCGATTCGTGCTCCACCTCGGAGACTGGTATGCGCAGAGCCATCCGACCGAGGACTTCGCCGAGACCTTCGCCGTCTGGATGCAGCCCCGGGCACGCTGGCGCCGCGACTACGCCGGCTGGCCGGCGCTCGAGAAGCTCGAATACGTCGATGCGTTGATGGCCGAGATCGCGGGCCGAACGCCGAAGCGGCGCAATCGGCGGCGCGTCGAGCCGATCGACCAGATCCGCCAGACCCTCGGCGCCCACTATCGGCGCAAGCTGGCCCGCTACGACCTCACCGACCACCGCTACGACGATCGGCTGACGCGCGTGTTCGCGACACCGAAGCGCCGCCCGGCGGGCGCGTCCGCCGCGCGCTTCCTGCGCGAGATCAGGCCCCAGATCGAGCGCCTGCTGAATCGGCGCGCCCGGATGCATCCCTATATCATCGCCCACGCGATGACCGCCATGACCCTGCGCGCCCAGCAGCTCGACCTGCGCCTCGCCCGCGACCGACGTCACAGCAAACGCGACGCCGCCCGGCTGATCGGACTGGTCGTGATCGACGTGCTGCGGCGCAATCGTGAACACAGTGCCCTTTGAGCCCCGCCGGATCGAGAAGGGCTCGCCCCGGCCGACCACCGGAATTCGCCACAGGGAGGAGACCCCGTGAAGAAACTCCGTGTCCTCATGCTGGTTCACGAGACGCTCGTGCCGCCCCGCGACCTCCGCGGCCTCCCGGAGAACGCGATCGACGAATGCCGGACCGAGTACAACGTGATGTCGACGCTCGCGAACCTGCGCCACGAGGTCGAAGTCCTCGGCGTCGGAGACGAGATCGGTCCCGTTCGCCGCGCGATGTCCGAGTTCGAGCCGGACATCGTCTTCAATCTGCTCGAAGAGTTCTCCGGGATCGTGACCTACGATCATTACGTCGTCGCCTATCTCGAGATGATGCGGCAGCCCTATACGGGCTGTAATCCGCGCGGGATGATGATCTCTCGCGACAAATTCCTGACGAAGCAGGTCCTCGCCTACCACCGGATTCTCACGCCCGCCTTTCATCTTTTCTCGGCACGCAAGGGCTACAAGCCACCGCGCCGACCCCATTTCCCGCTGATCGTCAAGTCCACGACCGACGACGCTTCTCTCGGTATCTCGCAGGCGTCGATCGTCCACGACGCCGCCCATCTCCGCGAACGGGTCCAATTCATCCACGAACAGACCCGCAGCGACGCGATCGCCGAGCAGTTCATCGAGGGCCGCGAGCTCTACATCGGCGTGCTCGGCAACGAGCGGCTCAAGACGTTCCCGGTCTGGGAGCTCGACTTCGGAACCCTGTCCGAGGTCCAGACCAACATCGCCACGCGCAAAGTGAAATGGGACTCGAGGTACCAGAAGAAGCACGGGATCCGGACGGGCGCCGCAACGAATCTACCGCCGGGCATGGATACGAAGCTCGCGAGCCTCGCCAAACGCATCTATCGCGCGCTCCACATGAGCGGCTACGGCCGGATGGACCTGCGACTCGGCAACGACGGCCGGGTATACGTGCTCGAGGCCAACGCCAATCCCGACCTGATGTGGGGCGAGGATTTCGCCGAGTCCGCCGAGAGCAGCGGGATCGATTATCCGGCGCTGCTGAGTCGGATCGTCGCCCTGGGGCTCGGATACGAGCCGGAGTGGCGCATGTTCGCGCGCTGAGCCGGCTGCTCAGGCGTACTCCGGCGCTAGCGTCGATCGATCACCTGGCAGAGGGAGCGATCTCGTGCCCTGCGAGCCGATGAATCGACGCCTGCAGAATTCGGACGATCTGGATGCCGATGCAGCACAGGGTCCAGATTCCGACTGCGATCAATCCGAGATCGGGTCGACCCAAAACCGTGGCACCGGTCAGGAGGACGAGATTGGGGTTTCGGCGGGCAATTACGAGACGGAACGCCCGATCGAACGGACGCCAGACGAACATCTCCTGCCCGAAAGCGACCATGAAGACGCCCTCGAGCAGCCGCCCGAGGATGTAGCCCACGAAAACGATGGAGACCCAAACGTCGAAGTCGCCGAAGAGGGTGCCGCTCGTCGCCAACCCTGCACCCCATGCGACCCACCAGACTGGGGGATGGATCAGGTCGAGGCCGTGGTCGAGCACGTCTCCCAGGCGACTCGAGGTGAGGGTGACCCGCGCGAGCTTGCCGTCGACGGTGTCGAGGAAGGTCATCAGCCACGCGCCGACGAGCCCCGCGACGAACGCGCTCTCCCAGAATGCGATTCCCACGAAGACCGCGAGCACGTAGCTTACGAGCGTCAGGGCGTTCGGTGATATGCCTCGCCTGGCACACCAGGTGGTGACGATCCTCGCCGGGACGGGCCAGACCCACTTCGTGACGAAATCGGTCGTTCCCTTGTATGCGGCATCGAAGATCCGCTGATGCGCATCGCGAACGCGTCCCGGGTCCGACGGCAGGACGAACGGCGGCGAATGCTTGCGGAGCTTCGCGTCGTATTCCGGCACGAGCTGGCTCGGGGAGACGATCGCCACGCCAGCAGCCCGTGCCTGCTCGACCGGATCAGCTCCAGCCTTCAGCATGGCGATCAGCGGGCCGATCCGGCTCGCGGCGCCGGCGACGCCGACGGGGATCGGCTTGGATTCGCCATCGCAGGCCAGGAGAAGCAGATCGCTCGAATTCCCGGCGAGCGCATTGACGAGACGCTCGTCGTAGTAGTGGCTCGTGCGGAGCGCCACTACACGATCGTCCCCGAGCCCGTCGACGTCGTCGATTCCGACGAGCGCAAGCCCCTCGCTCGCGAAGTTGCGTCGAAGCCTTTCGCGTGCGTCCAGGCCGAAGACCCGGGGGCTCTCGCCGGTCGTCGCGTGCTCGATCAGGGTCGCGTGCGCGCAAGCGGATCGGACGCTCGGGTTCGTCATCGGCGAGATGTCGTCTCCAGTCGCGTCTTCCCGCTGCCGGCTGGAAACGCGTCGGATCGGCTTGATCGAACGTTTACCCTACCACAGGATCCATCGGGAGGGGTGAGGGAGCGGCGACCTCGAGCATGCGCGACCTGCTAGCATCGCCGCCCATCGGGCTCGAGCATGTCGAGTCATTCCAGCGTTCGACCGATTCGGAGGGGCGTCTTGCATTGAGGGTCTACATCGATGCGACTACGGTCGATCCCGACCTGAAGGTATTCGGCATGAGCCTCGTCGAGCGACTGTTGCTCGGCCTTCGCCGCAGTGGGCTCCAGCTCGACGAGGTGAGGATCATCGTTCGGGGCGAGACTGGATCCGTCGTGTCGGACCATCCCGTTCGGCGTTCGGTGAACCTGCGCGGGCTCGGTGGCTTGCCGATGAACTGGCTGGGCTCGAACGGCCCGCTCGACGCGTCCATCCGCGCGGCGACGACCTCCGCGCCCGATTCGAGCTGGCTCGTGCTCGCCGGCGATTCGATCGTGGACGGGCGACTGCTCGTCCAGCTCGCTGCGCTCGAGGGCAATGTGTACTTCGCGGGGGGCGAAGACGACGAACGGGGCACGATCCTTCGACTCGAGGCAGGCGCCCGGCCGAACGCACCCGCTGCTGCGGACGTTCCGATGCTGGCCGAGGCGTTGGCGACGGCCGATGTCGCGCGGCCGATGGACCGCAGCGAGTTCGATGGGTACATCGTGAATCTCCGCCGCGACCTCGAGCCCTACCTCTTCTCCGTGCGCGGGGATTCCGCGCGCCGGCGGGTCGAGCGCTTCCTCTTCTGGTCGAACTACAAGGGCTCGACGGACTTCATGACCAAGTACGTCTGGCCGCCGCTCGTGTGGGTGCTCGTGCGTCCGCTCGCGCGATGGCGGATCCATCCGAACTGGGTGACCGGCATCAGCATCGTCGCGACGATCGCGGCAATTCCGCTCTGGATGGCGGGATGGTGGGGGACGGGATTCTTCCTGGCCTATCTGATGAGCCTGCTCGACTCGGTCGACGGCAAGCTCGCCCGACTCACCTTCAGCCATTCGAAGCTCGGGAACGTCCTCGACCACGGCCTCGATCTCGTCCATCCGCCGTTCTGGTATCTCGCCTGGGCCTTTGGACTATCGTCCGGCGACACCGGGTCGCCGATCTTCCAGGCGTCGATCTGGATGTTCTGGCTCTACGTCGCCGACCGCCTCTGTGCGCCCGTCTTCAAGGCGCGGACCGGACGCTCGATTCACGGCTATCTGCCCATCGACGTCCAGATCCGGACGTTCATCTCGCGTAGAAACGTCAACCTGCCGTTCTTCACGGCAGCGGTCGCGATCGATGCGATCCGATCGGGCGAGAACTGGGCACTCTCGACTGCGGTTTTCTATGCGATCGTGGCCTGGCAGGCCATATGCGTGGTCTATCACGCCGCACGCACGATCCAGTTTTTCAACGTCGAGAAGGGCAGCTCGCCGGCCTAGGAGCCTGACCCAAGATGGGCGCGGAGGCGCCGCGCGGCCATCTTGGGTCAGGCTCCTAGCCCTCGAACAAGCGAGTGCCGAGCGTATCGAAC
>CAZFKD010000147.1:0-8774 GCA_964519695.1 uncultured Spirochaetaceae bacterium | reverse complement strand
GGTTCGTGGCTCGGACGCACGCGTCGAGACTCGCCGGCGCGTCCATCGCCGTGCCACGCGTGCGCCCATTACATCTCACCCCACACAGCTCGACCGGCCCACTCGGGATGCCTGCGCTGTCCGATATTTCCGCAGCCCGTATTCTTCACGGTGAGGACGCCATGCTTCTCGGTCGGGCGAGCGCAGACCGCCGCCGATGAAGCCCGATCGATCTGCTCGCGATTCTGGCGCCCCGCCTTCAAGGGGAAAGGCAGGTGCTCGAGAGCCAGGCCGCCGGCTACGAATCCCTCGTCCGCAGCGCCGGCGATGCGAAATCCGCCGCGACACTGCTGATGATCGAGAAGCTCGAGGAGATCGTCTCCAAGCAGCTCGAGGCGATCCAGAACCTGAAGATCGACAAGATCACGGTCTGGGATCCGGGCGCGACCCATGGCAAGGGCTCTTCCACCTCGCAGTTCCTCTCGCGCTTCGTGTCGAGCCTGCCACCGCTCCAGGCGATCGCGAAGAGGGCGGGCGTCGAGCTGCCGGACTACCTCGGGCGGGTCTCGCCCGAAGAGGAAGCGGCATCGGAGGGTCCGCGAAGATGAATCGACGGCGCCCCGCGGATCGGTCGCACGCCTCGAGCGCGCGCCCGCTTCAGCGCGACGGCATCAACGCCGCGACGATCCAGGCCGCCGCCATCGACAGCACGATCGCCGGCACGACGCCGCGCGCGAAGGCGCGCGAACCGAGCCCCCACGCCATCGCGATCTTCGAGAGGGAATTGCTCGTCATCACCGCGAGGATCGGAACGATCGCGTCCCCGGGCGCGAGCGCCTTCGAGGCGACCAGCGACGCGACCGAAACACCGACCGCATGGGCGTCGACGAATCCGGCGAGCGTCGCCCCGGCGATCAGCCCCGCCGCTCCGAGCCGCGCCTGCAAGGCAGCGGTCGCGAGCGATACGCCGGCGAGCAGCGCCGCGAGCCCGAGTGCGGCCTTCCAGCTGAAGGCGCGACCGGAGGCGGGCGCGACCTCCCCGCTCGAGCCCGAGCTCGCGCTCCGGAGCACGAAGACGAGACCGTAGACCGCCGCGACCAGGCCTCCGGCCGCGAGCATCGGAGCGAGCCGCAGCAGGGTCTCCGGGCTGACCGACGACAGCAGGATCGCCATCTGCACGAAGGTCGACACGGTCGACAGCGCGCTGCCCGCGATCGCCGCGTTCAGGTTGCGCGGATCGCGCGCCGCCCGACCCGCCAGCGAGCCGATCGCCGCCGTGCTCGAGACGAAGCCGGCAGCCAATCCGACCAGCGGCAGCGCAGGCCGCCCACCGAGCACCCGGAGCGCGACGTGGCCGGCGGCGCCGATGGCGAGCACGAGGACGACGACGAGCCAGACCCGATGCGGATTGATCGCGCCGTAGGGTCCGAGCGGGCGATCCGGCAGCAGCGGCCAGATCACGAGCGTCGCGATCGCGAAGACGAGACCGTCCCGGACCTCCGCGTCCGAGAGCGCGCCCTTCACGAGCCCGTGCAGGGGCGCCTTCGCGGCGAAGACGACCGCGACCGTGACGGCGAGGCCGGCCGCGAGCACGGGATCGGACATCGCGAGGGCGCCGAGCAGGGGCACGATCGAAAGGCCGATCTCGGTCGTCAGCCCCGGATCGCTCTCGCGGGTCCGCGCGTAGGAGAGCCCGATCAGGACGGCCCCCGCGCCCATTGCGACAGCGAGCAGCACGACGCCGCCGAGATGCATCGCGACCGCGCCCAACAAGCTCGCGAGCGCGAAGGTCCGGATGCCGGCGGGCCCGCGCGCCGGGCCCTCGCCCTTGGCGCGCTCCCGCTCGAGCCCGATCAGGAGCCCGATGCCGAGGGCGACGGAGAAGTGGGTCCATTCGAAGGCCATGCGTCGCGCGAATATGCCGGCGACCGATCGGCGACGCTCGCCGAGCGCCGTCGTCCAGCGCGCCGAGCGCAGGCCGCCCTTGCTCCGGTCGGGACCCGCCCTAACCTTCCGCGCGTTCGACGCCGAGCCCGGAACCACCGAATCGCTCGGCGAGGCCTCTCGCCAGCGGCCCGAATCGAACGACGAGGCCGCCACCCGAGCCCCATGCCCCCCGCCGCCCCCCGACAGAGCCTCGATCTCGAGATCGATCGCCAGCCCGACGACGCGACCTGCGGCCCGACCTGCCTGCAGGCGGTCTACCGCTACTACGGCGACCTCGAGGCCCTCGAGGACGTGATCGCCGAGGTCCCGCAGCTCGAGACCGGCGGCACCCTGGCCGCGAATCTCGCGATCCACGCGCTCAAACGCGGCTACCGCGCGCTCATGTACACCTACAACCTCACCGTCTTCGATCCGACCTGGTTCCATGGCGAGACCTGCGACCTGATCGACAAGCTGGTCCAGCAGGAGCGCGCGAAGAACGATCCGCGCCTTTCGGTCGCGACCCGCGCCTACATCGAATACCTCGAGCTCGGGGGCGAGCTCGCGATGGTCGATCTGACGACCGGCCTGCTGCGCCAGTGGCTGCAGGACGAACGCCCGATCCTGACGGGCCTGTCCTCGACGTATCTCTACTCAAGCTCCCGCGAGCTCGGTGTCGATACGCTCGCCGACGACGACATCCGCGGCGTGCCGACGGGCCATTTCGTGGTGCTCTCGGGCTGGGACGAGGAGGAGCGGACGGTGCGGATCGCGGATCCCGCCGAGACGCATCCGCAGTTCCAGAAACACATCTACTGGGTCCCGGTCCAGCGCCTGATCAATGCGATCCTGCTCGGGGTCCTGACCTACGACGGCAACATGCTCGTGCTCGAGCCGCCCGAGGATTCCGGTTGAAGTCGATCATCGTGATCGAGAACGTGAAACGCTGGCCACTCGCCCTGAAAGGGGCGACGGTGGTCGCCGCCAAGGACTACCTGATCGGCGACGAGTGGGCCGGGCGCCGCAACCTGCGGGTCTACAACTTCTGCCGGACCTACGGCTACCAGACGGTCGGCTATTACGTGTCGCTGCTCGCCGAGGCCCGCGGCCATCGCCCGCTGCCGACGGTCGAGACGCTGCAGGATCTGCGCCTCTCGCCCGTCGTCCGGATCGTCTCGGAGCAGATGGAGGAGCTGATCCAGAAGAGCCTCGCGAAGCTGCGCGGCGAGCGCTTCGAGCTCTCCGTCTACTTCGGACGCAACCTGTCGAAGCGCTACGACGCGCTCTCGCGCACGCTCTACGAGCAGTTCTCGGTCCCGCTGCTGCGCGCGAGCTTCGAGCACGTCGGCGACGAATGGCGCCTCTCCTCGGTTCGCCCGATCTCGACCGGGGAGATCCCCGAGAGCCATCGCGCTTTCGTGATCACCCAGGCCGAGAAGCATTTCGGCCGCCGCGAGCGTTCGACCCCGGCCCGCAAATACCAGTACGACCTCGCGATCCTGTACGACCCCGAAGCGGAGGACAGCCCGTCCGACTCGCGGACGCTGCGCAAGTTCTCCAAGGCCGCCCGCGAGGTCGGGATCCGGCCCCATCTGATCCGCCGCGACGACGCCGAGGACATCGGCGAATTCGACGCGCTCTTCATCCGCGAGACGACCTACGTCAACGGCCCGACCTATCGCATGGCGCGCCGCGCGGCGACCGACGGGCTGATCGTGATCGACGATCCGATCTCGATCCTGCGCTGCTCGAACAAGGTCTTCCTCGCCGAGCTCTTCTCGCGCCACGGGATCCCGCATCCGAAGACCTTCGTGGCGCACGAGGACTCGATCGAAGAGATCGCGGCCGAGGTGGGCATCCCCTGCGTCCTGAAGCGGCCGGATTCGGCCTTCTCCCGCGGTGTCACGAAGGCGTCGACGCTCGAGGAGCTGCGCGAGAAGGCGGAGCTCTTCCTCGCCGACTCCGAGCTCGTGGTCGCCCAGGCCTTCACAGCCTCGCAATTCGACTGGCGGATCGGCGTGCTCGGCGGCGAGGCCCTCTTCGCCTGCCGCTACCACATGGCGCGCGGGCATTGGCAGATCGTGCGGACGGCCCCTTCGGGCTTCCGGCGCTACGGGAAGGTCGACACGCTCGCGCTCGAGGACGTGCCCCCGAAGCTCGTCGCGATCGCGGTGCGGGCGGCGAAGCTGATCGGCGACGGCCTCTACGGCGTGGACCTCAAGGAGATCGACGGGGAGTTCCTCGTGATCGAGATCAACGACAACCCGAACATCGAGGTCGGCTACGAGGACACCGTACTCGGCGACGAGGTGTATCGGCGCGTCATGCAATGGTTCCGGACCCGGCTCGATCGCCGCGGGGGAGACGACCTGTTCCATGTCTGAGCCCGATGAAGAACGACGCGACGGCGCTCGACCCGAACCCGAACGCCCTCCCCTCTCGCTCTTCGAGGGCTACGGGATCGAGCTCGAGTACATGATCGTCGACGCGGCGAGCCTCGACGTGAAGCCGATCGCCGACCGCTTGATCGAGGCCGAGGCCGGCGTGATCGAGAACGAGATCGAGCGGGGCGCCTACGCCTGGTCGAACGAGCTCGCCCGCCACGTGATCGAGGTCAAGACGAACGGTCCGGTCCCCGGGTTCGCGGGCGCCGCCGCGGGCTTCGACGGCGAGCTGCGGCGGATGCACGCGCTGCTCGCGCCGATGGGCGCGCGCGTGCTCGGGACGGCGATGCATCCCTGGATGGATGCGGCGCGGGATTTCGAGCTCTGGCCCCACGGCTCCCACGAGATCTACGACGCGTTCCACCGCATCTTCGATTGCCGCGGCCACGGCTGGGCGAACCTGCAGAGCGCCCATCTGAACCTGCCGTTCTCGAACGACGACGAGTTCGGACGACTGCACGCCGCGGCGCGCGCGCTGCTCCCGATCCTGCCGGCCCTCGCGGCCTCGTCGCCCGTCGTCGACGGCCGCCTGTCGGGCTTCATGGACACGCGGCTCGACGTCTACCGGACGAACGCCCGGCGGGTGCCCTCCGTTTCGGGCTCGGTCGTGCCAGAGCCGGTCTTCACGCGCGCCGCCTATCAAGCGCTGCTCGAGGGCATCTACGCCGATCTCGCCCCCCTCGATCCGGAGGGGCTGCTGCGCTCGGAATGGGTGAACGCCCGGGGCTGCATCGCGCGCTTCGACCGGATGGCGATCGAGATCCGCGTGCTCGACGTCCAGGAGACGCCCGCCGCCGACATCGCGATCCACTCGGCGATCGCGGCGACGCTGCGGACGCTCTGCGCCATGAACGGCCCCGCCATGGCCCGGCTGCGCGCGCTCGAGACCGGAGCGCTGGCCGAGATCCTGCGCGCGACGACCCGCGAGGCGGAGCGCACGCAGATCGTCGATGCGGCCTATCTCACGGCGCTCGGATTCGACGGGCAGCCGCGCTGCGCTTCGGACCTGTGGTGCGAGCTGATCGAGCGCGACTTCGCCCACGATCCGCTCTACCCGGCCTTGCAGGCGCCGCTCGCCGTGATCCGCGACGAGGGCACGCTCTCGACCCGCATCCTGCGCCGACTGCGGGGGCTCGCGATCGGCCGCGGCTCGCCGTCTTCGAAGCCGACGCGCGAGACGCTGCGCGCGGTCTACGGCGAGCTCGCCGATTGCCTGCGCGACGGGAAGATGCTGCGTGCGCCGAGCTAGCGTCCTGCGTCCGAAGCTCGTGCTCTCCTGCGAGCACGCGAGCGCCTTCGTTCCGCTCGACCTCGCCCCGCTGTTCCGCGGCCGGCGCGGCGTCCTGGCGACCCATCGCGGCTTCGACATCGGAGCGCTCGGCGTTGCGAAGGGGATCGCCCGGGCGCTCGCGGCTCCGCTCGTCGCCGGCGGCTCGACGCGGCTGATCGTCGATCTGAACCGTTCGCTCGGCAGCCGCTCGCTCTTCTCCGAATTCACGCGCCCCCTTCCGCGCGCGCAGCGCGATGCCCTCGTCGCGCGCTTTCACGCGCCGCACTGGGCCCGGGCCCTTCGCATGGTCGACGCCGCCGGCGCCCCGGTCGTCCACGTCGCGGTCCACAGCTTCACGCCCGTCCTGAACGGCGAGGTCCGCCGAGTCGATCTGGGCCTGCTCTACGACCCCGCCCGGCCCCGCGAGCGGGCCTTTGCCGACGCGCTCCACGCCGCGATCGCGCGCCGCGACCCGACGCTGCGCATCCGCCGCAACGCGCCCTATCACGGGCGGAGCGATTGCCTGCCGACGGCACTGCGAAAATCGCGGCGCCCCGCCGACTACCTCGGCTTCGAGCTCGAGCTGAACCAGGCGATGCTGGGCACGCGCGGCGACGAGCGCGAATGGGCGGCGCTGCTCGGCCCGAGCCTCGCAGACGCGATCGCGACCACGACGAGCCGGCCGCAGCGCGCGCCGCGCGCCGTTCGCCGCACCGCCGCGAAGCGCTAGCGTCGATCCGGACCTCGCGAGGGCGCGAGCATCCGCAGAGGAGGCCGGCCGTGATCATCGCCGAAGACCGGATCGAAGTCGCGGCCGGCGATCGCGCCGCGCTGCTCGCGCGAATCCGCGACGACTACGCGCCCGCGGCCGCGCGCCGCGGATTGCAGCTCGAGCGCGCATTCGTCTCGCCGCCGTTCGACCTGCTCGATCAGCCCGGGCTGCTACGCGTGCGCTGGCGGATCGCGGACATCGAGGCGTGGTGGGCGATGCGTTCGGCGGCGAACGATCCCGCGGTGCCCGCCTTCTGGGCGTTGGTCGCGCCGCTGGTCCGCTGGCGCGAGCGGCGCTATTGGGTCGCGGAGCCGGTCGCCGGCGGCGAGCGCGACGCCCTGACGCACTGGGCCGGGCCCGAGGCGACGGCGCCCTTCGCGATCGAGACCGCGGGCTGGCGCGAGACGGTGCAGATCCATCTTCCGTCTTATGCGCCGAAGGCCTCGATCGAATCCCTGGCGGCTCGGCTCGGCGATGCGAGTCGCGCGCTCCCGGGAATCGATGACGCCTGGATCGCCCCGAACTTCGTCGCGGACTACGGCGCCGGGCATCTGACCTGGGATCTGCGCTTCCCCGATCGCGCGACCGCCGACGCCGCCCGCCAAAGCGCGGCCTGGCGCGGCGAGATCGGGCCGACCCTCGTCCGCGACTGCCAGGCCTGGACGGCCCTCGGCCTCGAGACGATCGGCGCCGGGCTCCGGCGCCGCGACCTCGAGAGCGGCGTCAAGCGAACGGCCCTCTTCCGGCAGCTCCCGAACGCCGCGCCCGAGGCGCTGGCCCGCTTCGAGCGCGATCTGCTCGAGATGCCGGCCCATGTCCCCGCGATCCTCAACTGGCGCCTGGCGCGCGCGCTTCCCCTCGACTGGTCGAGCGCGAACGCGCCGGCCTGGAGCCACGTCTGGGAGCAGGAATACGAACGGCTCGAGGGCCTGACCGTCGACTACATGGTCCACCCCCACCACTGGGCCCACGTCGACCGCTGGTTCGATCCCGAGTCCGGCAGCCAGATCATCGATGCGCAGCTCTGCCACGCATTCTCGCCGCTCGCCGGATCGATCCTGGCGAGAGACGAACGTCGCTGATCCGCGGCTCGGCGAGACCTGCCGCGGGCCGCCGCGACCGGCCGCCGCGACCTCGCCCCGAGCAGCCCCAGGCCCTATTCTCGGCCCCGGTCGCGATCCGGACGCGGCGCACCGGCGAGCGAGTCGCCCCCGGATGCCCCGAGCGAGCCGAACCCGCGTCCTGTTTCCCGATTCACCCTGGCGTCGGCTGCCGACGCGCGGGGATGGAGTGTTCCCGTCATGCCGCGCGAGATCCGTCGACTCCTGATCGCCAATCGCGGTGAGATCGCCATCCGGATCCACCGCGCCTGCGCGGAGCTCGGGGTCCGCACGATCGGCATCCATTCCTACGAGGACCGCTTCGCGCTCCACCGCTTCAAGGCCGACGAGGCCTACTCCCTCGGCGAGGGCGGCAACCCCGTCGGCGCCTATCTCGACATCGACCGCATCCTCGAGATCGCCGAGAGCACGAATGCCGACGCGGTCCATCCCGGCTACGGCTTCCTCTCCGAGCGGGCCGACTTCGCGAGCGCCGTCGAGGCGGCGGGGCTCGCATTCGTCGGGCCGCCGCCGTCGGTGCTCGCCGCGGTCGGCGACAAGGTCAGCGCGCGCAACGCCGCCGTGTCGCAGGGGCTGCCGATCATCCCGGGCTCCCCGCCCGTCGAGGATGCCCAGACGGGGCTGCGCCTCGCGCGCGAGATCGGCTTTCCGGTCATGGTCAAGGCCTCGGGCGGCGGCGGCGGCCGCGGCATGCGCGTCGTCCGCAGCGAGTCGGAGTTCGTCGAGAACTTCGACGCCGCGCGCCGCGAGGCCGGCAGCGCCTTCGGCAACGACGAAGTCTTCATCGAGAAGCTGATCGAGCGCCCGAAGCACATCGAGGTCCAGATCCTCGCGGACGGCTTCGGCGACGTCGTCCACCTCTACGAGCGCGACTGCTCGATCCAGCGCCGGCACCAGAAGGTGCTCGAGCTCGCGCCCGCCCCGAACCTGCCGGCGAAGCTGCGCGACGAGCTCTGCGACGCCGCCGTCCGCTTCGCCCGCGGCGTCGGCTACCGCAACGCGGGCACGGTCGAGTTCCTCGTCTCCGGCGACGACTACTACTTCATCGAGATGAACCCGCGACTGCAGGTCGAGCACACCGTGACCGAGGAGATCACCGGCGTCGACATCGTCGCGAGCCAGATCCGCGTCGCCATGGGCCGGACGCTCGCCGAGCTCGGGATCTCGCAGTCGGCGATCGCGCCGCGGGGCTTCGCGATCCAGTGCCGGATCACGACCGAGAACCCCGAGAACCGCTTCATGCCCGACTACGGTCGGCTGAT
>CAZFKD010000146.1:0-8782 GCA_964519695.1 uncultured Spirochaetaceae bacterium | reverse complement strand
CTCGCCGTAGCTCGCTACGACTCGTCGTCGCGCCTTGCATCTGACCCACCGGCGCCGCGCGTCGCTCGGTCGACGATATCTTCACAGCCTCTGAGCGGAGACCCGATGGCGGATCGCGCGAAGGTCATCGGCCGGCGCCGCCCGCTCAGTGCTTCCCGAACCGCACCGGCAGGCTCTTCGGCCCCCGCAGCACCGTCCCCGCGATGCAGACCTTCTCCGGCTCGATGATCTGCATTTCCGGCAGCCGCTCGCAGAGGACCTTCAGGCTGACCTCCATCTCGCGCCGGGCGAGATGGGAGCCGAGGCAGAAATGCAGGCCGTGGCCGAACGTCAGGAACTCCTTCTCCTTTCGCCACGGATCGAATTTCTCGGGGGAGGCGAAGATCTCGGCGTCGCGATTGGCCGAGGTGATCGCGAAGTTGATCTGCGAGCCGCCCGGGATCGTCGTTCCGGCCCACTCGACTTCCTTGGGCGCGAAGCGCGGCAGCAGCGCCGTCGGCGGCTCCCAGCGCAGCGCTTCGTGGACGACGGACGGAACGAAAGCGTCGTCGGCCCGGACGGCCTCGGCGACCTCGGGATGGGTCAGCACGCCGTACATCATGCTGCCGAGCCCGCGATAGGTCGTGTCCGCGCCGGCCGGGAAGAGCAGGCGGATGAAGGAGTAGATCTCCTCGTCGTCGAGGCGTTCGCCGCCCTGCTCGGCCGTGCAGAGCGAGGAGAGCAGGTCCTCGCCGGGCTCGCGCCGGCGCGCGTCGATGATGGGCTTCAGATAGGCGTCGAACTCGCGCTTGGCCTGCATCGCGAAGTCGGGATCCCAGGGAAAGGCGATCAGGCCGTCGCCCCAGCGCTTCAGCTGCTCGAAGTCGGTCGGGGGGAAGTCGAGCAGGCGCGTGATGACGGTGAACGCATAACGCATGGTGTAGTCCTCGACGAGATCGGCGCTGCCGCGCGCGGCGAAGCGGTCGGCGAGCTCATGGGCGACCGGCGTCAGGAAGGCCTCGACGAACTCCTTCATGATGCGCGGGCGGAAGCCGACGGAGACGAGCGCGCGGTTGCGGCGATGCTCCTGGCCGCCCATGCACTGGATCGTCTTGCCCATCGAGGGAGCGGCCTGGCGGAGATAGGCCGCGGCGGAGGGGAAGATCTCGTCGTCGGCCATCGCATCCTGCAGGGCGCGAAAGCGCGTGATCATGTAGCTGATCTCGCCGTGGTACTGGACGGGGGCGACCGCGCTGCGGCCGCGCAGGTCGGAGAGGACTTCGTGCAGGTTCGGGACTTCGTCGTAGGCGAAGTCGATGTGGCCGTACTCGGGCTTCGTCGTGTTCGGTGTCGAAGGCGGGGTCGTGTGGGTCGTCGCGGTCATGGATCGTCCTCCCGGTCGCCGTCCACTCTACCGCTTTGCGGGCCCGTGCGAGCGCGAATCTTCGGTCCCGGCCGGGACGGCCGCACGGCCCGGTCGCCGCGGCCGCCTATCGCCCGGTCCGCCGCCACTGGACCAGCGTATACGGCGCTTCGGCGTCCTCGTGATCCTCGAAGAGCGGCTCGACCGCCGCGCCGATCTCGACCTTCGCCTCCGGATCGCCCGCGAGAACGCCCAGCATGCGGATGCCGCCGGCCTCCGGGAGCTCGACGATGACCGGGACGTACGGCAGCCCGGTCTTCAGCGCCGGATGGACGGGATGCCAGACCCGCTCCCAGCTGAAGATCCGCCCCGGGCCCGGGACCGGCTCGAAGCCGACCTCGAAGGAGAGGCAGGCATGGCAGAGCCACTCGGGGCCCCATTGCCAGGTCCGGCATTTCCGGCAGCGCTGCGCCACGAGCTCGTGGCGGCGCGCCGCCTCCCAGAAAGGCGCATCGAGGCCGTCGTTCGAGGGCCGCGGCGCGGGAAGTCCCTTCGGCAGCAGGAATCCGCTCATAACGTGCTCGCCGCCCCCACGATCAGATTGCTCGCGACCGGCACCATCGGCCCCGAGTTGACGAGCGCGACCTCGGCGCCCGGCACCTGCGAAGTCGACTGGCCCCGGATCTGGCGCACCGCTTCGATGTTGAGCTCGAGGCCGTGCATGTAGCACTCGGCGAGGTTGCCGCCGCTCGTGTTGAGGGGGAGCTTGCCCGTCGGCGCGATCAGGTTCTCGAACGTGAGGAATTCGTTGGCGTTCTCGTAGGTGCAGAAGCCGTGCTCGATCAGGCTCATGACGACGGCGCCCGTGAAGTTCTCGTAGCTCTGGACGACGTCGACGTCGGCGGGCGAGACGCCGGCCATCGCGTAGAGCCGCGGGGCCAGGGTCTTGAAGCTCGAGGTCGCGAAGTCGGGCGGGTTCTGGACGCCGGCGCCGTCGCGGTAGCCCGAGCCCTGCGCGGCGCCGAGCAGGTAGACGGGCGGCTGCGCGAGGTCCTTCGCGCGCTCGGCGGGGACGAGCACCATCGCCGCTGCCCCGTCGTTCTCGAGGCAGCAGTCGAAGAGGCCGAAGGGCTCGACGATCCAGCGCGCCGCGTCGTAGCCCGCCGCGTCGAGGGGGCGGCCGCGCATCACGGCCCGGGGGTTCGCCTGGGCGTGGTGGTAGGAGGCCATCGCGACGGCGCGCAGCGTGCTCCGCTCGATGCCGTGCTCGTACATCAGGCGCGTCGTCCGGAAGGCGAAGATCTGCGCCGGCGACATCACGCCGTAGGGCGCGAAGTAGGCCATGCCGCCCGAGACCGCGGCGGGATAGTTGCCCTGGCCGAAGCGGTAGGTCTGGCCCTGGGCGAGGCCACGGTAGACGACGACGCACTCGGCATAGCCCGCCGCGATCGCGGCCGCGGCGTTCGCGACGGCGGCCGAGCCGCCCCCGCCGCCGCCCCCGAAGACCATGTTCGCGAAGCGCAGCTCGGGCAGGCCGAGCGCGGCGGCGATGCGCGCCGGATCGTTCTGGTCGTTGCTGAAGGAGGCGAAGCCGTCGACCTGTTTCGGATCGAGGCCCGCGTCGCGGCAGGCGGCGAGGATCGCCTGTAGCGTGAGCACGTACTCGGGCTCTTTCGCCTGGCCGCGCTTGTAATAAGTCGATTCGCCGACACCGGCGATGGCGACCCGGCCCCGGATGCTGCGTGTCATCGAACGCCTCCCGCGCCGCGCACCGCCCGGCCCCGCGCCTTCACTGCGCCGGCGACGGCGCCACGCCGTCGGGCGTCGCTTCCCCCGCCATCACGACGACGCGCCGGGCGAAGCGCCAGCGCCCGTCCTGCCGCACGAGCTCGTCGTGGTAGCGCCCGATCGTCGCGATCGTGATCGCTCCGTCCGCCCCGCTCGCGAAGGCCGAGAGGTCCGTCCAGGCCCGCGCGTGATCGGCGTCGAGCAGGTCGATCACCGGCGCGAGCACGACGTGCTTGCCCGGCGCATCGGGCTGCATGCCGCCGATGCCCTCGGCGATCGCCGCGCGCCCGCGCCAGGTCCGGCCCCAGACTTCGAAGACCGCGTCCTCGGCGAAGAGCCGGCCCCATTCGTCGATCCGCTTCGAATCGAGCAGCTGCCCGTAGATCGCGAGCAGGCGACGGATCTCTTCGAGCGCGTGGAGGTCGACCATCGCCGCACTTTACCAGAACCCCGATCCGCGCCACGATCGTTTTACGCCGCTCCCGCCGGCCGCATCAGACGGGAGCGCACGCGGAGGAATGCATGGATCCGACGGACATCCTTCTCACCGACCGCGTCGCGATCGTGACCGGCGCCGGTCAGGGCATCGGCGAGGGCATCGCGAAGGGCTTCGCGCGCTTCGGTGCCCGCGTCGTCGTCGCGGAAAAGAACGCCGAGACCGGCGAGGCGACCGCTGCGGCGATCCGCGCCGCCGGCGGCGACGCGCTCGCGATCCCGACGGACGTGCGCGACTTCGAGCAGGTGAAGGCGATGGTCGACCAGACCGTGAAGCATTTCGGGCGCCTCGACATCCTGGTCAACAACGTCGGCGGCGTGCGTTATGCGAAGTTCCTCGACCTCGGCCAGAAGGGCTGGGGGACGCATACGCGGCTCAACTTCGACGGTCTCTTCGGCCCGACCGACGCAGCCGTACGTGCGATGATCGCCGGAGGGCGCGGCGGCGTCGTGCTGAACATCGCGAGCATCGAGGCGCTGCGCGCCGCGCCGATGTTCTCGGTCTACGCCGCCTGCAAGGCGGGCATGGTCAACTTCACGCGCTCGCTCGCCCTCGAGCTCGCCGACGAGGGCATCCGCGTCAACGCGATCGCCCCCGACATCGTCGACACGCCCCATCTGCGCGAATTCGAGGGCAGCGCGACGGGCGGGACGCGCGAGGCGCGCGAGCGCGGCATCCCGCTGCGCCGGCCGGGCACCGTCGACGACTGCGCGAACGCCTGCATCTTCCTCGCCTCGGAGATGGCGAGCTACATCACGGGCGTGACGCTCTCCGTCGACGGTGGGACCTTCGCCTCGAGCGGCTGGACCCGGAATCCGGACGGGAGCTGGGGCCTGTTTCACTGAAGCCCATCGCCGCTGGGATTCGATCGCCGCGGACCGGATCGCGGCTCAGTCGACCTCGACGAAGCTGTGGTCCGGGTAGTTCGTGCGCAGCATCTGGAGGAAGCTCTGTTTCCAGGGGCGTGCGGGGCCCGTGATGGCGCGGCGCCGGGTCGGATCGGCGACTCCGGCATAGTAGCCCGCCGTCGGATCCTCGATGAACTCGACGTCGAGCAGCGCGATTCGAGCCATGTACTCGCACATTTCACGCTCGTCGACGTAGTCGTCGCCGGTCCAGTTCACGATCGTAGCCGGCACGCTCGCCGCGCCGAGCAGGGGCTCGACCCATTCGACGACGTCGCTGTTGTGGACGAGTGCACAGTAGGAGCGGCCCCGAGGCGGGACGACGATCGGTTTGCCGGCCATCATGTCCTTGAAATAGAAGTCGGGGGCGCCCGAGCAGCCGATGCCGTAGTTCATGCCGAGGCGACCGATCAGGGTCGGCAGCCCGTAGAGTCGCGACAGGGTGCGCACGACGGCCTCGGTCGCGACCTTGCCGATGCCGTAGCTCGGCGCGAAGCCGCGATGACGGCCGAGCGGATCCGTCTCGACGCGCGGGATCGAGTTGTCGTCGACCTCGGAGTAGGCGGCGAGCGAGGAGACGTAGAGAAAGGATTTCGCCCGGCGGACGTGATGCATCAGCAGGCCCGTGCCTTCGGCGTTGGTGCGGATCGAGGCGTCGTAGTCGTTCGCGACGGGGAAGATGTTGCAGGCGGCGTGGATGACATGGTCGAAATCGTCGGGGAGGCCATCGAGATCGTCCGAGCCGAGAGTAAAGGCATGGGTCCGGATCTGCTGATCTTCGAGCCGCTTGCGGAGCTGGGCGTTCGTGAAGCGCGCCGCCGCCCAGACCTCGTTCGCCGGCGCGAGATTCTCGGCGATCGCGCGGGCGACCTCGCCGGTCGCTCCGGTGATCAGGATCTTGCAGTTTCTCAGCATGTCGGGCTCCTCGGGCGTTCGGGGTCGAGATGCGCTCGAGCAGCGATGGGCGCGCCCGAGACGATATCTCCATGGCCTCTCAGGCCGGCGGCGCGAGTGCAGCGAAGCCGGCGCGGATCTCCGCGGCGCGCTGCTCGAAGTCGTCCGCGATGTGCGGATGGGTCGGGATCACGAACAGGCGGCGGCGGAGACCTTCGAGAGCGCGGGCCGCGATCGCGTCGGGGCCGAGGGAGAGGGCGCCGAGCTTCGCCTGGGTCTCGGGCGTGAGCCCGGCCGAGGGCAGGGCATCGCCGCCGGGCGGCCTCGACGATCCGGGCGTCGCGGGCCTGAGCGCGCTCGAGCTCTGGGAGAGGTTCGTCGTGACGGGGCCGGGGCAGAGAACGCTGATGCCAATGCCGTCGGCGGCGAGTTCGGCTCGCAGTCCGTCGGCGAGTGCGAGCACTGCGTGCTTCGTCATGAGATAGGCCGTCAGCTTCATGTCGTGGAGCAGGCGCGGGTAGGAGAGGGCCGTTTCGGAGCCGGTCATGAGAACATGACCCGTGCGCTGGCTCTCTCGCAGCAGGCGGACGAACGGGCGACAGGTATCGAGGACGCCCCGCACGTTGATGTCGAAGATCCAGTCGAGCTCTTCCCGGCTCGCCTCGAGAATCGGCCCCCGGGCGACGACGCCCGCGTTGGCGCAGACGAGATCGAGGCCGCCGAGCTCGCGCCAGGCGCGCTCGACGACGCGCGCGAGCGAGGTCGTGTTCCGGACGTCGCAGGCGGCGTAGGGCGAATCGAGGCCGTGCGCCGTCTCGCGCAATCGCTCTTCGGCGACGTCGCAGAGAAAGACGCGAGCGCCGGCGCCGCGAAAGAGGCGCGCGAGCGCGGCGCCGATGCCGTCGGCGGCGCCCGTAACGAAGATGCGCTTGTCGTCGAGCTTCGAAAAATCCAGGGACACGGTTCACCTCGCCGGGCTTCGCTCGCCTGGCGCGAAGTCTAGGCCGGTCGCGGCGGATCGCCCGAGCAGGTTGCGCCCGCGCGGACCGCGCTCCAAAGTCCATCAGGACCGAAGCCCGTGCGAAGGAGACGCCCGATGGAAGCCCGCGAGATCGATCGCCGTGCGACGCAGCGCCTGGTCGAGGGCGAATCCTGGGACGATTTCTGCGAGGCGCTGAAGGGCGCCGGCCGGATCATCGAGCAGTTCGGCGCGCTGCCGACGGATCAGGACCGGGCGGAGTGGTACCGCTTCCTCTCGCGCCTCGTCCGCAACGGCTTCGAGCGCTTCGTCGAGAACTGCGAGCCCGAGCGGCCGCGGCTGCGCGACGCGCCCTGGCGCTGCAGCATCAACGCGCAGTGTCCCGATCAGGACCATCTGATGTGCGAGTTCGAGAGCGGCGACTACGAGTACCGCATCACGGGGACGCGCGGGACACTGCCCTATTTCGTGATGGCGGTCTGGTCGGCGCCCCAGCCGGCCGATCTCGCGGCGCGCAGCTGGGCGGCGAGCGGCGCGGCGAGCCTCGGTGAATTCGATCCGGCGAATCTGAAGACGACCGCCTTCCTGAAGAGCGACGACATCGACTTCGACGCCGACGGGCGCTTCGATGTCGTCCTCTCCCGCAAGCCGCCGGCCCGCAACGGGCTCGCCCTCGCGCCCGACTCGACGGGCATCCTGATCCGGCTCGTCTACCACGAGCGCGCGAAGACGGTGCCCCCGCAGTTCGCGATCGAACGCCTCGATCGACCGAAGCCGCGGCCGGTCGCGGCGGCCGAGGTCGCCGCCGGGCTCGCGAAGGCGGGGCAGCTGGTCGTCGGTTATGCGGAACTCGTGCGTGCGTGGTGGCAGGACAACCTGTCGGCGCGGCCGAACCAGATCGTCTTCTCCGAGGCGACCTATCTCTCGAACGGCGGCGTGCGCGACCGGCTCCACGGATTCGGCTGCTGGGAGAAGCGCGCGGACGAAGCGCTCGTCGTCCGCTTCACGCCGCCGGCCTGCGAATACTGGATCCTGCAGATCTGCAACCTCTGGCAGGAGAACCTCGACTGCTACGAGGACGGTCAGGGCTATCTGACGAAGTTCGGCTGCACGCTCGAAGCGGACGGCTCCGTCGTCGCGGTGCTCGCAGATGAAGATCCGGGCGTCGGCGGAAACTGGGTCGATACGTTCCGCCACGACAAGGGGCTCTTCAGCCTGCGCCTCATCAAGACCGAAGGCGGCCCGGCGGTCACGATCCACCGCATCGCGCAGGATCGCCTGCGGCGGATCGGGCTCGCGGGCCTCGCGGCGGAGCCGGGGATTGCGAGCGGGGCCGTGACGGCGTGACGGCCCCGGCTCTGCACCCGTCCGCGAGTCGCCCGCGCCTGATGGACCTCGGCATCATCCTCCCGAACTCCGGCGCCTTCGCCGATCCCGGCGCGATGCTCGCCGTCGCCGAGGCGGGCGAGGCGATGGACTTCGCCGCGCTCTGGACCGCCGACCATCTCGTCCTGCCGATCGAGTCGGCGACGACCTATCCCTATCTGCGCGGCGCGAAGATCCGCCTCGAGCCGACGCATGCCTTCCTCGAGCCGCTGATCGCGCTCGCCGGGGTCGCGACGCGCACGCAGCGGATCGGGCTCGGCATCAGCGTCTATCTTGCGGCGCTGCGCCATCCGATCGCCGTCGCGAAGCAGGTCGCGTCGCTCGACCAGCTCTCGGGCGGGCGCGTGATCCTCGGGGTCGGCGCGGGCTGGATCCCGGAGGAGTACGAGACGCTCGGCATCGCGTTCGGCGAGCGAGGCCGTGTTCTCGACGATCATCTCGCGGCGATGCGCACGCTCTGGCGCGACGTGCATCCGCGCCATGCCGGGCCGCACTACCGCTTCGACAACCTCGGCTTCGAGCCGAAGCCCGTGCGCGGCGACGTGCCGATCTGGGTCGGCGGCAACAGTCCGGCGGCGCGGCGGCGGGCGGCGCGGCTCGGCGACGGATGGCACGTGATCGACGTGTCGATGGCGGAGCTCGAGGCAGGCATGGCCGAGCTCGCGCGCGAATGCCGTGCGGCGGGGCGAGCGCCGGAAGCCGTCCCGACCTCGATCCGCGCGCAGATCGCGCTGACGCAGGCGCACGTCCCCGAGGCCGATCGGCTCGTCCCGCTGACGGGCCCGCCGGACGAGATCCTGCGCGACCTGCGCCGCTACCGCGCCCTCGGCGTCGCCCATGTCGCCCTCTGGCCCGCCGGCCGCTTCGATCGCGCCGACGCCTACATCGCGGCGATGGAGCGGCTCGCCCGCGAGATCGTCGCGCCGCTTCGTGCAGACGTGCGGCTTCGCGCGGCCGCGGCGACCGCCGACGAGCTGGCGCTGGTGGCGATG
>CAZFKD010000145.1:646-8804 GCA_964519695.1 uncultured Spirochaetaceae bacterium | reverse complement strand
CGCCGGGGATCGACGCGCTCCTCGAGTCGTCGTTCCAGGTAGTCCATCTCCCCCGCATAGCCCCGGGCGATCCAATCGCGCAGGAATTCCGTCCGGGCGGTCGGCCCGGGACCGGCGAACCCGACGGCGTCGAGGCCGAGGGCGAGTCCGAGCGAGCGAATCCGCTCTTCGAGCGGCTGCCCTGCGAACATCGGACCTGCCGGCGATCCGGCGTCGACCGCGATCACGGCGCGGCATCCGGACGCAGCGCCGGATCCCCTCGTCTCAGCCACGCGCCGACACCGAGCAGACAGAGGCATCCGACGACGTAGGTCGCGACGCCCGCCCATTCGTGGAGGGGGCCCTGCGTCGCAAACTCGGCATCGACCCGGATGGCGAGCAGGACGGTGACGATCACCCGCAGGAGATTGCCCGCCAGCGCGATCGGCAGCACGGCGAGCACGATAACGAGGCGGCGACGCAGATCGGACTCCGTGAAGTAGGCGATGAAGACGCCGATGGGGATCAGCGTGATCAGCGACGTGATGCCGCTGCAGGCTTCGGCGACGAAGAGCGACACGTCGCCGGGCAGCGTCAGGACGTTGCCCTCGCGGAAGATCGGAATGCCGAACACCTGAAGAAGTCGGACCGCCGCCGTGCTGACCATCAGCTGCAGCTCGACGATCAGCGGCGTCACCCAGGCGGGCGGCAACGGGATCATGAAGACGAGATAGGCGAGTGGGAACCGCAGACAGGAGACCCAGCGCGGGCCGCGCAGGGCGAGCACGAGCGCGACGACCATCGCCACGAACATCACACCGAGCAGGCTCGCCTGGCGTACGACCAGCGCGCCGAGATAGCCGACCGCGCAGATCGCGAGCGCGATGCGACCCCAGGCCGTGGGGCGAACGGGAACCCTGGCCAGCGATTCCCGATGCGCCGTCGCGCTCCACAGCGCCACCAGCGGCACGAGGAAGCCATGCGTCGCGAAATCCGAGGCGCCCCAGGCCTCCGCCAGGACGGCGAGACCCGGCAGCCACGCGACCAGCGCGAGCCCGACCACGATCAGCTCGAAGCGGCTCAACTCGACCTCCACCCGCACGAGGCCTCCGGCCTCGGGAGAACACGGCAGCCGCGGTCGTGACTCCCCCGCGCTCGCGGGGTCGTGGACACGATCATCGGCCGCGATCGCCTGCGAACGGAGTGTTCAAGTCCCACTGGAACGCGACCGACAAACGCCCCATCGAGGTCTGCACGCCATGTCGTTCCCGGAATCGTCGTCCCCGGCATCGTCGTCACGGGAATTCGGCCCCCATACGGATTCCTCCGGTCGGCAAGGTCCGGTCGATCCGCTCGAGATCCGCTCGAATCCGCGGGTCGGGATCGACCTGCCGGCCGAGATCTTCGCCGGCGACTTCGCCGGCGCACTGCTCGGCCGGACCCGCGACCTCAGTATCGGCGGGGCGTGCCTCGCGACGCAGTCCCCCTTTTCGTTCAAGTCCGTCCGGCGGGTCGTGCTCCGCCTCCCGAGCCAGATCCTGACCCTCGACGCCGTCGGCTGCTGGCAGCGCGAAGATCCGATCGAGAACCTGATCCTGACCGGCATCACCTTCGAGCACCCGGCCCCCGAGAATCTCGAAGTCGTCTGGAACCTCGTGCTCGACGCCGGCAAGAAGCTCGCGCGTTTCCTCTACGAGCGCACCGCATTGCGGGAGCTCGGCCTCGAAGAAGCCATGGGCCTCGCGCAGGTCACCCGGATCCGCACGATGCAGGCCGGGGATCTCATCTACCGGCAGGGCACGCGCAACGGCCTCAACGACTCGATCTTCCTGATCGCCGAGGGCAGCGTGACCCTGCAGGTCCGGATCCGGGACGCCATCGAGCAGCCGCTCGCCAAGCTCGGCGCGGGCGATCTCTTCGGCGGATTGCCGCTGCTCGCGGACCTCCCCCATGCGGAATCGGCCGTGGCGAACACGACGCTGCGCCTGCTCGAAGTCGACGGCGCCGCCTTCCGGCATCTGCGGAGCATGAAGCCCTGGCTCGGCCATCGCCTGGGCGTCGCACTCCTTCGCGTACACGCGCAGCGCATGTCGCAGACCCTCGGGCTCGCCTGCCAGACGCTCTGACCGCTTCGGCGGCCGCGTCGGGTATGCTCCGCCCGCTCCGCACGAAGCGGAGCCTCGAACCCATCGATTCCGGCGCAGCCAAGCGATGCAATCCGATCCGAGCTTCGAGCAGCACCTCGTCTTCCTGATCGGCTCGCCGCGCTCCGGCTCGACGCTGCTGGCGCGCATGCTGGGTGCCCACAGCGCGATCCACGCCCCCGAAGAGCCTCACCTGATCACGCCGCTCGCGCATCTCGGCTATTTCGAGAGCGTCGAGAGCGCGCCCTACGACCCGGTGATCACGCGTCAGGCCGCCCGCGCGCTGGTCGCCGCGCTGCCGGGCGGCGAGCAGGCCTACCTGGCTGCGCTGCGGGCCTATTCCGACGCGATCTATGCCGGGCTCCTCGGCAGTGCTCCGCGCGGAGCGAAGCTGCTCCTCGACAAGACGCCGGCCTACGCGCTGAACCTCGATTTCCTGGCGCGTCTGTATCCGAACGCGCGCTTCGTCGTATTGACCCGCCATCCCCTCGCCGTCTGGTCCTCCTATGTCGATTCCTTCTTCGACGGCGACGACCAGGTCGCCCACGACCACAATCCGCTGCTCGAACGGTATGTCCCGGCGATCGCCCGCTTCCTGCGCGACTCCAGGGTGGCGATCCATCGCCTCCGCTACGAGGCGCTGGTTCGCGATCCGGAAAGCCACGCGCGCGGGCTCGCACAGTTCCTCGGCCTCGAGTTCGAGCCGGCCATGGTCGACTACGGCTCTGCAGCCGATGCCCGAAGAGAATCCTCGCGCGGGCTCGGCGATCCGATGACCGTCGCGCGCGAGACGCGCGCGACGACGAAGAGTCTCGCGAAATGGGCCGAGGCCGCGACCGGGCGCCCCGAGCGCGTCGGGATGTACCGCGAGATCCTCGCGCGGCTACTCGACACCGACCTCGAGACCTGGGGCTATCCGCGTGCCGTGATCGAGTCGGCGCTGGGTGCCATCGATCTCGGCGGACGCCGCGCGCCGCGGCCCGCCCTGACCCGCTACGCCCTCGAACGCAAGATCCTGGTCGCCCTCCGGCGCCATATCCGCCCTGGCACCCGGCTCGGCGGCCTCGTCCGCAAGCTGCGCGAGGTCTGCGACGTCCTGCTGCGCTGACCCCGCGATCGGACCCCACGGGCCAGATCCGCTGGCGGGAAAAATCGGTCGGCCAGGCGTCCAGCCCGTGCACACCCGCGCCGATGACTGCTATAGGTGGCAACCATGGAATCACACATCATGCATCCGGCGACCTCCTACGGCGACTCGAACCGCTCGGTCCAGGCCCAGGCGGATCCGGGATTCGAGCGCCCGACCGCGCTCGAGATCTCGCTCTGCTGCGAGATCTCGGCCTACGCGCCGGACGGAGACGATCGCCCGCTCTTCTAGTCGATCTCCGCGATCGACGAGAGCGATGCAGCAAGCCTGAAGCCTTCGGCTTCGGGCTATTTTCGTTTCGAATTGAGTCTGGATGCGGATCCACCGACGGGTGCGGCTCGGCCCGCGCGGCTTCGAACGCGGCGGTCGCGCGGTCCTGCTTGCCGGGACTACCGGCCCGCGACGCGATCGACGAGACGACGGATCCGCGGATGCCCGGCAAGCCCCATCACGTCGCCCGCCTCGACCAGCCGGACGATCTCCGGATCCTGGGCGATTTCGTTCAGCTCCGGGTCGTGCTGCAGGCGATGGACCTTGGGTGCGACCTCCGAGAGGACCGCCGACATCGAGGTCCGGAAGACCTCCCGATTCTCGCGCGAGGGCGCGCCCACGAGGCCGAGATCGGCGAACCGCGCCCGCATGTCGGCGTCGTCGACGATCGAGCGCATCGCGGCCCGGTTCATCGCATAGTCGACCGAGCCGTTCGTGATCAGCGTCCAGAAGAGTTTGTCCGTGAAGAGCCCGGTCAGGCGCTCGTCCTCGAGCAGCCCCTGGACGTTCTTCAGCGACTCGCCCGGGTGGGCCGCGATCCGGGCCGCAACCTGACCGGCAGGTCCCGAATCCGAGAGGGCCGTCGAGACGACGGACTCGACGAGTGCACCGCTGGCGGCGACCGCACTCGATCCGCGGGCGCCCGGCATCCCGGCGAGCCCTTCGACCGCGCCGAGATCCCGCGCGGCATCCAGCCAGCTCGAGAGCACGGCGAGCAACACGACGACGAGCGCCCCGCGAACGAACCCGACCAGCCCGCCCACGACCCGGTCGGCGAGGCCCCGCCCCACCCCGTCGATCCGCTCCCGATCCCAGGCGACCGCGATCTCGCCGAGCGCGCTCGCGACCAGCCAAACGAGGGCGAAGCCGAGTGTGCCGGCAACCGCGGGCGCCCCCCATCCCGGAAACCCGAGCAGCCGACCGATCGGGTCCGCGGCATGGGTCGCGGCCCAGAGCGCCCCCGCGTAGCCCGCCACGAGGCCGAACAGCCCGACTCCGCTCGTCACCGCGCCGCGCCAGGCGCCGACGGCCACGAAGATCGAAAGGATCGCGAGGAAGATCAGGTCGAGCGCCATGCCGTCGGCATCGTCGGAACGGGAGCACCGCTGAACGCCGCCGCCCCGAGAAAGCAGCCCGCGGCGTCTCCGCTCGGCAAGTGGCTCGACTTTGCGCCCGCCAGACCGCTCCCGCTTCACTGCGCCTCGCGGCCTGATTCCCGCGCCGACCCCGCCCGCGGCCCGGAAGCCGGGTCGTAGTCCTCGATCGCGATCAGCGTGAAGGTCGCTTCGCCCTTCGGTCGCCGGACCAGGACCTCGTCCCCCGTGCGCTTGCCCATCAGCGCGCGACCGACCGGCGACTCGACGCTGATCCGTCCGTTCGATGCATCGAACTCATCGGGCCCGACCAGCTGGTAGCGGACGCGCTCACCCTTTTCGTCTTCGAGCTCGACCCAGGCGCCGAAGTACACGCGATCGGCCTGGGCGCGGGGCCCGCGGTCCACGACCTCGAGCTCGTCCATCCGCTTCGTGAGGAACCGGATCCGCCGATCGATCTCGCGCAGCCGTTTCTTCCCGTAGATGTAGTCCGCGTTCTCGGAACGATCACCGAGCGCCGCCGCGACCGAGACGGCCTGGGTCACGCGCGGCCGCTCCTCCCGCCAGAGGAACTCGAGCTCGGCGCGCAGCTTCTCGAAGCCCGGCCTCGTGATGTAGCTCTTGCGCTCGGCCAAGATCGTCTCGTTCCCCGCCGTGATCGGCCGCCCCTCTGGCCGGTGCACGGAGCTTGGCATCGGTGCTCCCCGGCTTCAACAACGGCGCACGAACCTGCCGACACCGCTCGGCCCCCGCTATAGTTCCTTGATGAACGACCGAAACGGAACCGACTCGCAGCGAGACGCCCGCCAGACGCCCGAGCCGATCGGTGCGCGCCCCGAAGCGGGCGCCGCAGCGAACGGCGGACGCCGAGCGCGGCGCGGGCCGCCGCCGAACCCGCTCTACCATCCCCTCTTCCTGCCCGTCCTGCTGGTCGCGTTCTGCCTCTGGTTCGGATGGGATGGATTCCTCACTACCGATCCCGAGATGCTCGAGCATCAGAGCTTCAATCGCTGGATGTTCGGCCTGACCGCCGTACTCTGCGTCTGGGTCGTGCCGCGCGGGATCAAGGAACACCGGGAGGAGCGCGCCGCCGCAGCCGTCCGGCAGGCGAGCGGCAACTCGCGCTGACCCGTTCGCGCGCGTCGCGCTTCGCTCTGTGGCTCGACGCGGCCTGCACCGATAGAGAACCGACCCCGCGTCCCGCCCGCGCAGACACTCGGCCCAGGGCCGGGTCGTGCGCGCGAGGACGTTTCGGGGCCGGAGATCGCTTTGGGGGCCCCGAACCCGTCGACCGGAAACGCCGCTTCCAGCACGATCGTCCTCGACCACACCGCGGTCGGCGAGGACATCACGCTCGACTGCACCGCCACGGCCGGCGGTTCGGAGGCCATCCCCGCGACCCGCGCCCTCCAGCCCGGCGACGAGCTGCGCGCGCGCTTTCGCTACCGCGTCCTGCGAAGGCTCGGTCGCGGCGGATTCGGCTCGGTCTTTCTCGCACGCTGTCTCGACTCCGGCGAAGGGGCCGCCGCGGATACCCCGCCGAAGCTCGTCGCGCTGAAGGTGATGGCGAGGCCGCACGATCCCCAGGCGCGCAATTCGCTGAAGCGCGAGCTCGCCGCGTTCCTCGCGGTCCGCCACGAGCGCATCCCGAAGCTCTACGACTGGAACATCGACGGCGAAACGGCCTTCGCTGCGATCCAGTATTTCCCGGCCGGTAGTCTCGCCGACGCCTGGCCCTTCCTCGGTCGTCTCTCGGCCGAGCAGACCTGGCGCCTGCTCTCCGATCTGCTGCAGGCGCTCGGTGCGGCCCATCGCGCCTCGGTTCTGCACCTCGACGTGAAGCCCTCGAACGTCCTGCTCGATGGCAACGGCGGCTACGTGCTGACCGATTTCGGTGTCTCCCACTCCTCCCGCATGTCGAAGGGCCTGCTGCATCAGGGGCAGCTGTCGATCGGCCTCGGCACCCACGGCTATCGCGCGCCCGAGCAGGCGTCGGCGAAGGTACAGTCGTTCGACCTGCGGACGGATCTCTGGGGCGTCGGCGCGACCGCCTGGGCGCTGTTCACGGGCATCGATCTCAACAAACGCCAGGACGTCCTGCGTACGCGCGAGCAGGGCAACATCTACGGCCTCCAGACCCTCTCCGACGTCGCACTCGACTGTCCGCCGCCGCTCGAAGAGATCGTGATGGAGCTCCTCTACATCGACCCCGCGCGCCGGCCGGGCGGGACGGGCGAGGTGCTCGCGCGCATCCGTGCGATCGCGAGCGGCTTCGGTCTCGATACCTCGACCATCGCGTCGGCCCGGCGCGACCGCGCGACGCCGGAGGAGATCGCACGCATCATCGATACGCTCGTCGATCCGCTCTGGGCGTCGATCTGTCGCGGCCCCGGCTTCGATCGCTATTTCGTGCGCTTCGAGGAAGGCGAGTCGATCGCCGGCATCGCGGACCCTGCCCAGCACACGGTCCTGCTCCTGCGCGGTCGGATCGCCGTCGAGGTCGACGACCGGGTCGTCGCGATCGAGGCCCGCGAAGGCACGTTCCTCGGCGCCATCTCGACCCTCACCGGCGCACGCCGCCACGCGACCTTGCGGGCGGTGGGCGATACCTGGTGTTGCCTCTTCAACGAGGCAGAGCTCGAACAGCTCGTCACCTGCAATCCCGCGGTCGCCGTCCGCATGGTGCGCAGCATGGCCGACCGGATCGCGAGCGGCCCGCCCCGGCGGCGCGGTACTGCTCCGGCTTAACACGGATCCCTCCGATCCGGCAAACACCGGCTTTCGTGCACCGCAGCGCAGGGCCCGTCAAGCCTCGCGGGAACGCAACCGATGCGCAGCACGGGTGGGGCCACCGCCTCGGGGAACCCGTGCATGTCTGATTCCGACAACCCCGGCGCCGACGATGGCGCCGCCGCGCCGATCCGGGACGCATCCCTGCGCGTCGATCCTCGCAGCTTGTCCTCGGACGAGCAGGAATTCGCGCGGATGATGGGCTTCGCCGAAGAGGACTCGGCGAAGGACGCGGCGCCCGTCCCACGCAAATCCGCCGCCCGCAAGCCCGCGGCGCCGGCCCGCGTCCAGGACGAACCGCACGAAGCGGCGCGGCAGGCCGCCGTGCCCGATGCAAACGCCGCCCCCGAAACCCCGGTCGCGCCGCCGCCCGGCGACGCGAGCGAAGCGATCGCCCCCGATTCGAGGGACACGCCCGCTCCTGCCGACGGCACGCGTGCGGCGAGCCCCGGCGACGCGGATCCGGAAGAACGACTCGAACGCCCGCGAGACTGGGAGGAGATCCATCCCCGAGCGGCGGCACTCGGTCGCCAGTCGGCGCTCGTCGAGCGCGCCGACCAGGTCGCGCGCCTCGAAGCCGACCGGGACCCGATCTCGCAGGCGAGCGAATCCACAGACTCCGCGGACGGCGCGCCCCGAAGCGACGGGCAAGGCCAGTCCACCGACGTCGCGGCGCTGCGCGCCCGACTCGCGGCGGGCGAGCGGCGGATCGCCGAGCTCGAGGCGACGGCGCG
>CAZFKD010000145.1:0-636 GCA_964519695.1 uncultured Spirochaetaceae bacterium | reverse complement strand
GACTCGACGCCGTCCTCGGCGAGAAGGATCGCGAGCTCGCCGCATCTACGAGCAGCCCGGCCGCCGAAAAAGACGATGACGGATTGCGGCTCGAGCTCGAGGCCCTTCTCCAGGAGCGCGACGGGCTCGGGGACGCCCTCGCCGCCGCCAATACCGCGCGGGCCGAGGCGGATGCCCGGGTCGAGCGCCTCGAAGCTGCCCTGCGAGCAGCGCGCGGCCCGAGCGGGCCAGTGCCCGATGGAGAGCGGGCACTGCGGGCCGAGGTGATCGGTTTGCGGCGGCGGCTCGAGGAAACGGGCGAGGAATGCCGGAGTCTGCGAGGGGCCCTCGACGAACGCGCGACGGAGCTCGCGATCGCCCGCGCCCACCGCGACGATCGACAGAACGAGATCGATCAACACCGCACGCGGATCGAGTCGCTCGAACGCGAGCGTGCCGACACACTCGCGCGTCTCGACGATGCCCTCTCCCGCCAGCGCGAGCTGCTCGCCCTCGCCGCGCGCGTCCAGTCCGAGAACGTCGAGCTGCGCAGCACACAGGCCGCGCTCGAAGAGACCCTCGAGGCCCGAGATCTCGAGATCAGCGCCCGCGAGGAGCATCTCGCCGTCACCCGTCGGGGTCTCGCGACCCGCGACG
>CAZFKD010000144.1:5138-8873 GCA_964519695.1 uncultured Spirochaetaceae bacterium | reverse complement strand
CGGGCCCGGGGCTGCCGGCCTGGATGGCCGATTCGGCGAGGCCGACGCCCGCGCGCTGAAGCGCGCCGGACGCGCGCGCCGGGGCGCGCTCAGCTCAGCTTGTTGAGGGCCTCGAAGCTGGCCTCGGCATCGCCCGCGATGTCGGTCAGGCGATCGGCGTCGAGCCCGAGGCGCGCGCCCGATTCGATCAGCTCGGACTCGAGATCGTCGGCGCTCTTGGGCCAGCCGCGCTCGATCCGCAGGGCGATCCGGTGGCCCAGATCGATCGCGGCCGCGAGCTCCCCGGCATCGCCGGCGACCTGCTCGGGGCTGCGCTGTCCGAAGACAGCGTCGCAGAACGGCGCCGGAAATCCCCAGGACTCGAGGATCATCGCCCCGAGCGAGACGAGGGTCGTGTCTGCCAGCGTCGAGACCACCGCGGGGCTCGGGACGGCGCCGTCGTCCTGCCACGCGGGCAGCTCCGAAGCGAACGCGAGGACGGCGAGCTGGCCGAGCTCGTGGACGAGCCCTGCCAGGAATCCCGAGCTCTCCCAGCGCGGGAGCTCGGCGCTGATCTCCTGACAGGCCGAGGCCGTCAGCAGCGCGTGGCGCCAGATGCCGTGGGCGAGATCGCCGAGCCCCGGCGAACGCAGCACCGTCGAGCGCAGCGCGACGACGATCACGATCGTCCTCGCCTCCCGGATCCCCATACGCATCAACGCGTCCCGAACGCTGCCGACTTCGCTCGCGCCGCGGAAAAAGGAGCTGTTCGCGACCCCCATGATGCGGGTCGCGAGTGCCGGATCGCTGCCGACCGCCGCCGCGAGCTCGTCGAGGTCGGCGTCGGCGTTCTCGATCAGCTTCAGGATGCGATGGACCGTCGGCGAGAGGGAGGGAAGGCGCAGGCGCTTGCGCTTGATGGCGCGGGCGAAGGGATCGACCCAGCGGGCAAAGCCCGGGTCCGATTGCGAGAGGCCCCGCGCGGCGGCGATCGCCGCGTCGGCGAAACGATCGCTCGCGCCCGCTGCGCCGAGGCCGTTCTCGTCGATTTCTGCCGCGGAGCTCGCCATGTTCCCTCCCCGGGTTGCCCTACGGCGCTCGGAACACCCGACTTGATGGGGCAAACCCCGGGCCGGAAGGTGTTCTTTCGAGCTGCCCCTGGGAATATCCCGTCCGGGCGGAACCAGACGTCAAGATCTGCGACCCCGATCCCGATCGATCATCGTGGGTAAATTCACCCTCTCCGGGAGCCCGCCATGACGATGGGGAAGTGGACGACCGTCGGCCTGATCCTGGCCGCCGGTGCAGCCCTGCTCTTATCGCTCGCTCAGCCTCGCGTCGGCCGCGAGGGCATGGGGGACCGCAGCGCCGATCATCGAGTGGAGGCCGCCGACGCCGGGGCTCGAAGGCCGAAGCGGGATGCGGCCGCCGAAGGGCCGCGGCAGCCTGACGCCCGGAGCCGGAGCGAGATCCGAGCCGCGGACGCGGACGCCGCCGAGGCGTCCGGCTCCTCTCCCTCCTCTCCCTTCGCCGCCGATACCCTCCCCGTTCCGATCTCGCCCGGCCAGCTCGACACGGCCGAGCCCGAGGTCGTGCGCGCCGTCCTCTCGCGCGCGATCGAAGAGGCCGGCCGCGAACGCCCGTTGGCCATCGCGCCAGCGATCGTGGAGGCCGTGGCTCGGGATGGCGAGGTCCGGGTCGTCTTCGCGGCGAGCTCGAACGCCGACCCGGCGAACCTCGCACGTGCCCTGGAATCGGGAGGACGCCCGGCCTCGGTCGAAGACCTGCGCGTCTTCCCGCTGCTGGGCCACGGCGCCGCACGCCTCTCCCCGGGCGCCCTGCTCAACCTGATCCGCGAGACCCCGACCCGCTCGATCGAGCTCGATGGGGTCCACCGCGCGAGCCTGCTCGAGAGCATCCCCCAGATCGGTGCGGACGTGGCCCATGCGGCAACGCACGACGGCGATGGGTTCGCCGTCGCCGTGATCGACACCGGCGTCGACATCGACCATCGGATTTTCGCCTCGCGGGTGGTCGAGGAGGCCTGCTTCTCGCTCGAGCGCGGTTGTCCGAACGGCGGGAGTCAGATGCTCGGCGAGGGCGCCGCAGTCCCGTGTGCGGTTTCAGGCTGCGATCACGGGACCCACGTCGCGGGGATCGTCCTCGGCGATGCCCCATCGGGACCGCTCGTCGGCGTCGCACCACGCGCCGAGCTCATCGCCATCAACGTCTTCAGCGACATCGAAGGCGAGCCGGGCGCCTACACCTCGGACATCCTCGCGGCGATGCAGCACGTGCTCGCGCTCTCGGCGTTCCACGAGATCGCCGCGATCAACCTCTCGCTCGGCGGCTCGGCCTACAGCTCGAGCCAGAGCTGCGATCAGGCCTCGCCCTCGCAGCTCAGCGCCGTGAGCCAGCTGCGCAGCGCGGGCATCGCGACCGTCGCGGCCTCGGGCAACGAATCGCTGACGAACGCGATCGCGAGCCCGGGCTGCCTCTCGAACGTCATCAGCGTCGGGTCGGTCGGCGGCAGCGACTTCGTCTCTTCGTTCTCCAACTCGGCCGAGATCCTGACGCTGCTTGCGCCGGGCGAATGGATCGAGTCGGCCGCCGTCGGCGGCGGGACGCGCAACGGCGGCGGGACCTCGATGGCGGCGCCGCATGTCGCCGGCGCGATCGCCGCGATTCGCGAGGCGGTCCCGGACGCGAGCGTCGACGAGATCGAGAACGCGCTCGTCCTGGCCGGCGATCCGGTCGTCGACGGCCGCAACGGGATCACGACGCCGCGCATCCAGCTCGACGCGGCGATCGCGCTGCTCGAAGCGGCGGGGCCGCCGGCGGACGGAGGCGGTGCCGCACCCGGTGCGGGCGGAGCCGGCGGGGGGAGCGGCGGCGGGACTGCGACGCCGAGCTCGGGCGGCGGAGGCGGCGGCTGCGGCCTGGTCGGCCTCGAGCCCTTCCTGATCCTCGCGCTCGTGCGCCGGGGCGTCTTTCGCAGGAGGCGCTCCGGTTAGACCGGCATCGCCGGGGCCCGCGTGCGAAGCTGCGCCTGCGGGAGGCGCGGCGTTGTCGGTGCATGGCGAATATCAGCGGGTGCTGCGGGTCGTGCAGGTGCGCCTGGCCGAAGCGGGCGAGACGATCGCCGCGCGCTGGAGCGAACCCTTCGACCGCGCCGGCGTCGGCGAGACGCACGATCTATCGGCGGCGGCGCGAGCGGCGCTCGCCCTCGTCGCCCAGCTCGAGGCCGAGCTCGGACTCGAATCCGCCGCCCGCGGCGCTGCGCAGGATGCTTCGGCAACGACTTCGCGACTCGCGCCCCTGCGTGACGCCTGCCACACCCTGCGCGCCCATTGCCGGGCCATCCTCGGACTCGGCCAGGGCCCCGGGCCCGCCGACTGAGCGCCAGCGGAAATCCAGATCCGGGCGAGGACCCGCGTGATAGGATCGTCGCGGTCCCCGCCCGGCCGCGTTTCGGGGGCGCTCGGGCGGATTCGAGACCTCTCGCCGGAAGATCCCAAGCTGATGCGACTTCGTCCGCCTCTCCCCATTCTTCTGCGAAGCGCGATCCGCCGGACGGTCGCGCTGTCGCGGCTCGCCGCCGCGCTCGTCGCCCTCGCGACGCTCGGCTCCGGCGCACCCGCTTCCGCCGCGCTCATCGCCACCGGAACGGGCACGGAGAATACGAGCGCACCGAATCCGGATCCCGGTTTCGCGCGCGTCGGCGTCGTCAACGGCCTCTCCGGCGTCTACTTCCGC
>CAZFKD010000144.1:0-5128 GCA_964519695.1 uncultured Spirochaetaceae bacterium | reverse complement strand
GCAACGGCTGGGTCCTGACCGCGAACCACGTCGGCACCGGCACCTTCTGGCTCGGCGGGACGGGCTACCTCCCCGTACCCGGCTCGACCGTGCGAATGAGCAATCCGGACGGGACGCTCGCCGACCTGATCGCCTTCAAGCTCGCAACCCGCCCCCCGCTCGCCGACATCGCGCTGACCGACGGCCCGCCGTCGGTGAACACGCTCGTCACCGTGATCGGAAACGGCTTCAACCGGGGCGCGGCGACGACCTGGATGGGCATCGACGGCTGGAGCTGGCTCGGCTCCCGCTCGATCCGCTGGGGCACCAACCGCATCAGCACGATCGACGAGCTCGTGCTCGCGACGCAAGCCTTCACGATCACCTTCGACGACCTCGCCAACCCCCCGAACGGTCAGCACGAGGCCGACATCGTCACCGGCGACTCGGGCGGCGGCGCCTTCGTCGGCAGCGGCGCGAGCGCCGAACTGGTCGGCATCCTCTTCGCCCGCGCCAGCTTCGTCGGGCAGCCCGTCAACACGTCGTTCTTCGGCAATCGCGGCATCATCGTGGATCTGTTCGCCTATCGCGACGACCTGCTCGCTCTCGTCGACCGCCCGGACTGCGACGACGGACTCGACGACGACGGCGACGGGCTGGTCGATTTCCCCGCCGACCCCGGCTGCGAGAGCCCGACCGACCCGAGCGAGCGCTCGAGCCTCCTCGTCTGCGACAACGGGCTCGACGACGACGGCGACGGGTTGATCGACCATCCGGCCGACCCGGGCTGCGACTCCCCGATCGACCCCTCCGAGAAGACCGACGCCTACCAATGCGACAACGGGCTCGACGACGACGGCGACGGGCTCATCGATTTTCCCGCCGACCCCGGCTGCCTCCATCCCTCGAACCCGATCGAGGCCCCGGAGCCCGGCCTCGGCGCGGCGCTCGCCATCGCTACGTCCGGGCTGGCGCTCGCGGCGAAGCGCCGGCTCCCGCCGGAGAAGCGCGGGCGCGGCCGCGCTCAGACGTCGTCGACGAGATCCACGCGATAGTTGCCGCGACGTTCGTCGTATTCGAGCCGGACGCAGCCTTCCTTCTCCGCATCCTGAAGGAGCTCGTTGAAGTTGCGGTAGCCGGCGTTGGTCTCGTTGAAGTCCGGATGCACGCGCCGCAGCGCCTGCTTGATCATCGAGCCCCAGACGACGTCGTAGTCCTTCGAGAGGCTCTCGACGATCTCGAGCACCCGATCGATCGCGTCCGGCGCGTCCTGCCCGTCCAGCGCGACGTTGCCCTCCACGATCTTCGCCGCCGGCTTCGAGGCCGCCTTCTCGGTCGCCTTCTTCGCGGCCGCGGGCTTCTTCTGGGCGTGCTTCTGGGTCCGGACGTCGGCCATCTGCGCGAGATCGTCGTAGTAGAGGAACTCGTCGCAGCTCGTCATCAGCAGCGTCGAGGTCGAGTTCTTGACGCCGCAGCCGATCACGCGCTTGTGATTCTCCTTCAGCTTCGAGACGAGCGGGGAGAAGTCGCTGTCGCCCGTCAGCAGGGCGAAGATCTCGATGTGCTCCTTCGAATAACAGAGGTCGAGCGCGTCGACGACCATGCGGATGTCGGCGCTGTTCTTGCCGCTCATCTTCGAGCGCGGAATGTCGACCAGCTCGATGCCCCGGGCATGGAACTCGCGCACGTCGCCCCGGTACTGGCTCCAGTCGCAGTAGGCGCGCTTGTAGACGATCCGGCCCTTCTCGAGCAGGCGCTTCAGGATCAGGTCGATGTTGATCGTCCGCCACTTCGAGTCGCGTGCGCCGATCGCGAGGTTCTCGTAGTCGACGAAGATCGCGATCAGGGGTTCTTCGGACATGGGCTGCAGGCGCCTCCTCGCGCGGAATTCGATGCCATCCGGGCGCCCGCTTCGGGCACTCGCCGGCCCGCCGGGCTCGGCGGAACGGATGCCCGGAGCTTCGGACATCACGGCCGCGAATGCCCGTCCGGAGGCCGCGGTCCGCGGCGCGTGGATCGAACGCGGCGCAATCGCAGAGCCGACTCGGGGCGGACTCGGGGCCACTCGCCGCGGGCTCGGCGTGGCCTCGGCGTGGCCTCGGCGAACTCAGCGCGTCCCGGAGAGCCCGCCATCGACGGGAATCACCGCCGCATCGACGTAGGCGCCCGCGCGCGAGGCGAGAAAGATCGCGACGCCCGCCATGTCGTCCGGCTGGCCGATCCGTCCGAGCGGAACCAGCCCCGCGACCCGATCGCCGAGCCGCTCGAGGGTCGCGCGCATCATCCGGCTCTGGAAGGGGCCGGGCGCGACGGCATTCACGGTGATCCGCTTCGGCGCGAGCGTCTTCGCGAGCATGCGCGTCAGATGATGAACGGCCGCCTTGCTCGCGGCGTAGGCCCAGGTGTCCATCGCCGGCACGTTGATGCCGTCGACCGAGCCGATGTTGATGACGCGCGCGGGATCCTCCGCGCTCGCCGTGCGCTCGAGCAGGGGCGTGAGACGCCGGGTCAACGCGAAGACCGCCTTGACGTTGACGTCGAGGACCCGATCCCAGGCCGCCTCGGGAAAATCGGCATAGGGCGCGCCCCAGTTCGCGCCCGCGTTGTTGACGAGGATGTGGAGCTTCTCCTCCCGGGCCTCGAGGGCATCCGCCAGCGCGTTGCAGCCCGCCTCGCTCGAGAGATCCGCCTCGAGCGCGTGGCAATCGCCTTCGTCGCCGAGCTCCGCGATGCGCGCGCCCAGCTCGGCACGCTTGCGCGATGCGATGTAGACGCGCGCTCCGGCGCGCGCATAGCCGCGGGCGATCATCCAGCCGATCCCGCTCCCGCCGCCCGTCACGAGGGCGCATTTGCCGCGAATCGAAAACAGCTCGTCCATGCCCGGCTTCTCCTCATTCCCGCGATGCGCGGCCCGCGCAGTATACGCAGCGCAGGGACGATCGGAGCCGCGCGAGCGGCTTTGGCGCGGGGGCGCCCGCGCGATAGGCTTCGCGCCCCATGTCCGCCGACGATGCGTCGAAGAAGGGGTCCATCGAGCTCGTGCCGGGGCGTGCCACGGGCGCCGGAACGCGCGCCTTCGCCCTCCGGCAGGACGCGGCACCCGATCATTTCTCGCGGCCCGACGCCCTCTGGCTCGCATCGCTCGGCTTCGGAACGCTGCGCGGCCAGGCGGGCGGCGTCGACGACCTGCTCTACCGCAGCGCCTTCGCCGACTATCTCGAGGCGGGGGGCAACGTCCTGAACACGGCGCTCTCCGACCGCTTCCAATCGAGCGAGCGAGCGCTCGGCCATGCCCTGCGCCGCGCCTTCGCCGAGCGCAAGGTCGCGCGCGAGGAGATCGTCGTCGTGACGAAGGGCGGCGCGCTGACGCCCGACGGCGAGCGGATCCGCGATCACGCCTCGGCCCAGCGCGATCTCTATGCGACCTACGTCGATTCGGGCATCCTCGCCCTCGAAGACGTCCACCGCGGCCACGCCCTGACCCCGCGCTTCCTGCTCGATCAGATCGAGCGCAGCCGGCGCAATCTCGGCCTCGCGACCCTCGACTACTACCTGATCCAGGAGCCCGAGATCCATTTGCGCGCGCTCGGCGTCGACGGCTTCCGCCGCGCCCTCGCGAGCGCCTTCGAGGCGCTCGAAGGCGCCGTCGCCCGGGGCGCAATCGGAGCCTACGGGCTCGCGACCTGGGACGGCTTCCTGCTGCCGGACTCCGACCGCAGCCATCTCTCGATCGTCGATCTGTTCGAGGTCGCGCTCGAGGTCGGCCAGTCCGATCATCACCTGCGCGCGATCCAGCTGCCCTACGGCCTCGCGATGGGCGAAGGGGCGGCGCTCGCGAGCCAGCTCGGCCCCGACGGCCAGAGCCGCGCGATCCTCGAGAGCCTGCGCGACACGGGCACCGTCGTCTTCGCGAGTGCCCCCCTCTACGGCGGCCGACTCGTCGGCCGGGTCCCGGACTTCGTCCGGGCCGCCTTCCCCGAGGCCCAGAGCGACGCCACCGCCGCGCTCCAATTCACCCGCAGCACGCAGTCCATCACCTGCGCCGTCGTCGGCATGCGGGATCCCGAGCATGTCGCCGAGAACATGGCGCTCGCCCGGATCCCCCGCGCGAAGCCCGAGATCCCCGCCGCCCTCTTCGCCGCCCGAAAAAAATCCTGAAGATCCCCGATCCAGGCTCAAGCGAAGCCGGGTGGAACGACGATTCGCCGGGACAGCTGCGCCCGGACCGATCCGGGGCCCGCCGCGACGAGGTCGGGGATGTCGGACGGACGATCGATGGGTGCAATCCTGATGGGGCTGGCCGTCGCGGCATTCGCCGGATCCTCGTCCGACGTCCTGCCGCCGGTGACCTTCTTCCCGGCCCTGGCCCTCTTCGCGATCGGGGCGTTCCAGTTCCTGCGCTCGAGCAGCGAGGCCCTCGCCGAGGCCGAGCGGCGAACCCAGGAAAAGCTGAATCCCGTGATCCGCGCCGATCGCTCGGCCGCAGCCGCCGCCGAGCGAAAGGCGATGCGCGTCGGCGCGGCACAGACCGCCCTCAATGCCACCGCCCCCACCCGAAACCCGGTTGCGACCCGCCCGGGCGCCCCGCCGCCCCGGCCGATCGAGCTCGATGCGGAGGCCGACGATTTCGTCGTGACGACCGACGTCTCGTTCCCCGTCGAGGTCCAGCGCGGCGACGCCCTGGCCGACCAGCTCCGCAAGCTCAATCAGCTGCTGACCCAGGGCATCCTCAGCGAGGAGGAGTACGCGATCGCCAAGGCGAAGCTGCTCGGCTGAAGCGTCCCCGCCGATCCTCGGCCCCAGAAACCAAGAAGCCCGGAACACCTTGCGGCGTTCCGGGCCATCCCTGGGAAGGGGAATTCGGCTTTATGTACTGGTGAAGTGGACCCGGGCCGGCGGAAGTGTCGAAGAAAAAACGCCGGGCCCGAAAAATCTTTCCCCCGCCCGGGACGCCCCCCTGCCCTGGAGTGCGACCCTTGACTCCCGTGGGGCATCTCCGCCCCATCGATCCTGCGATCCCTCGTGGATCCCCGACCGCCCGAGCCCCTAACCCGCGATCCTTCCGTCGCCGATCCTTCGACTTTCCGCCCCGAAATCAACCGAATTCGCCCCTCAATGTGCCTCTCGCCAGCTCCGGCCCTGCCCGAGA
>CAZFKD010000143.1:0-8905 GCA_964519695.1 uncultured Spirochaetaceae bacterium | reverse complement strand
ATCTCGCGAAGCTGGTCCCGCCGATGAAGCTGCGCGAGATGTCGCTGACCTGCCGGCCCGCGACCGCGCAGGAGCTGCTCGCCTGGGGATCGGTCGCCTACGTCGTCGAGCCCGAAGAGCTGATGCCGAAGGCGCGCGAGATCGCCGCCAACATCGCGAAGAAGCAGAAGGCGGTCGTCAAGTTCGCGAAGGCCGCCCTCAACCACATCGATCACATCGAGATGCACGCCAACTATCGCCTCGAGCAGGGGTACACCTATCAGCTCAACATCATGGGCGACGGCGACGCGGCCCGGAACGCCTTCATCGAAGGCACACGCATCATCACGCGCTGAGAGGCGCCACGAGGAGAAGTCGGGAGCGATGGATCAGTCGGAGCTCGAGGAGAAGGTGGTCTTCGTGACGGGCGCGGCGCGCGGGATCGGCGCGGCCTGCGCCCGGCGCTGCGCGTCGGCAGGCGCGCGTGTCGTACTCGCGGATCGGCGCGAAGACGACCTGCGCGGCGTCGCCGAAGCACTGAACGCCGAGCGGCCGGGCTCGGCCCTCGCGATCACCTTCGACGTCGCCGACGCCGCCGGCTGGGCGCAGGCGATGGAAGGGGCCGAAGCCGCCTTCGGCCGCCTCGACGCCCTCGTCAACAACGCCGGCGCGATCCGCGTCGTCCGAATCGAGGAATCCGACGAAGCCGCCTTCCGCAAGCTGATCGACGTCAACCTGATCGGGACTTTCCTCGGCCTGAAGGCCGCGATCGAGCCGATGAAGCGCGCCGGCGGCGGCTCGATCGTGAACTTCTCCTCCGTCCAGGGCTTCGAGGGTCGCGCCGGCTTCGGCCTCTACTCGGCGACGAAGTTCGGCATCCGCGGACTGACACGCACGGCCGCCCTCGAGCTCGGAGCCCACGGCATCCGAGTCAACGCCGTGATTCCCGGCCCGACGCGAACGAAGATGACGGAGCGCGCCGGCTGGATCGACGAAGACTACGAGCGCGCCTACGCGAACACGCCCGCCGGGCGGATGGCGCGGCCGGAGGAGATCGCCGAGATGGTGGCCTTCCTCGTCTCGCCGCGGGCGTCGTACTGCACGGGGGCGGATTTCGTGGTCGACGGCGGGGTGCTCGCGGGCAAGACCTGAGGGCCGCCCGATCTCTCGCGGATCGGCGTGCCGATCACGCGCCGATCCGCGCGAACGGACGCCGCGATCAGGGCGCCGGCTTGAGCGAGTACCGGACCGGCAGATGCTTGATCCCGCCGACGAGGTTCGAGCGCAGCCGCTCGACCGGGCCCGTCAGCTCGATCTCGTCGATGCGCGGCAGCAGGTACTTGAAGGCGAACTCGAGCTCGAGGCGCGCGAGATGCGCGCCGGCACAGAAATGCTCGCCGATCCCGAAGGCCAGATGGCGGTTCGGATCGCGCCCGACGTCGAAGGCATACGGCCGGTCGAACACCTCTTCGTCGCGGTTCGCGGAGGGATAGAAGAGCGCGAGATGATCGCCCTCGCGGATCTTGCGGCCGCGCAGGACGGTGTCCCGGGAGGCGGTCCGCGCGAAATGGATGATCGGGCTGGTCCAGCGCAGGACCTCCTCGATCGCCGAGCCGAGCAGCGCCGGATTGCGCTGCACGCGCTGCAGCTCGTACTGGTTCTCGATGAAGGCGAGCATTCCGCCGGTCGTCGCGTTGCGTGTCGTCTCGTTGCCGGCGACGACGATGATCTGGCAGTAGGCGAGCACGTCGATCGGCGCGAGCTTCTCGCCGTCGACCTCCGCATGGGCGAAGAGCGAGATCAGATCGTCTTTCGGCTTCTTCTTCCGCTCCTCGACGAGCGCGGCGAAGTACTGGAACGTCTCGAAGATCGCCTTCTGCGCGGCTTCCGGGCCGGCGACGCCGTCGACGGCGTACTCCGGATCGTCGGCGCCGATCGTGCGGTTCGTCCAGTCGAAGAGCAGCTTCCAATCCGACTCGGGCACCCCGAGCAGCCACGCGATGACCGCGATCGGAAGCGGCGCCGAGACCTGCTCGACGAAGTCGACGGAGCGCCCGCCCTGCTCGAGCATGTCGTCGACGATCTGCTTCGCGATCCGGTCGATGTCGGCGTGGATCTTCTTGAGCGCGCGGGGCGTGAAGCGTGAGCTGATGATGCGGCGGTAGGCGCGATGCTTGGGCGGATCCATCTCGATGATCGTCGGCGGCGGCCGGAAATCGCTCCGATCGGTCGGCGTGATGACGAGGCGCGGGCTCGAGAGGAAGATGTCCGGGTTCTTCCCGACCTCCATGATGTCCGCATGCTTCGTCACTGCCCAGAACGGCACGGGACCGTCCTCGAAGCGATGGACCGGATCGTTCGCGCGCAGCTCGCGCCAGTGTTCGTGGGGATAACCATGGGCCGCGATGTGGGCCGGATGGATGATCGACGGGAGCTCGGGGAGATCGGCGGCGGTGCTCATGCGATGGCCTCTCGAAAGCGATTCGGTCGAACGCGCCGCCGGACTCTACCAGAGGCCGATCCCGCCCACAGCGACGCGCGCGCGAACGGTCACGGCGGGATGCCGCGGAGCGCCGATCCGTCTACGCTGCGCGAGCAAATTGAGCAGAGAGAGCGAGACCCATCGCATGAGCCACACCGAAATCGAGCTGCGATTCCTGGGCGGCGCCGGCACGGTGACCGGCTCCCGCACGCTCGTCGAGGTCGGCGGGCGGCGGATCCTCGTCGACTGCGGTCTCTTCCAGGGCTGGAAGACGCTGCGTCTTCGCAACTGGGCGCCCTTCCCCGCCCCTCCGGCCTCGATCGATGCCGTCGTCCTCACCCACGCCCACATCGACCACTCCGGCTACCTACCGCTCCTGATCCGCAACGGTTTCGCCGGCCCCGTCTGGTCGACGGCTGCAACGCGCGATCTCTGCAGCGTCCTGCTCCCGGACAGCGGCCGCATTCACGAGCGCGACGCCGAGCAGGCCAATCGGTACGGCTATTCGCGCCACGACCCCGCCCTCCCGCTCTATACCGGCGAAGAAGGCGAGCGCGCCCTGGACGCGTTCCGGACCGCCGGATTCCATGCCCCGATCGAGATCGCGAAGGGCATCGTGCTGACCTTCCACCGCGCCGGTCATATCCTCGGCGCCGCGATCGCCGAGCTGCGCGTGCACGGGACGCGCATCGTCTTCTCCGGCGATCTCGGTCGACCGGGCTGCCCGGTGATGCTTTCGCCGGATCCGATTCGCGAAGCCGACGTGCTGATCGTCGAATCGACTTACGGCGATCGCCGCCACGAGCAGGCCGACCCCGAAGAGGCCCTGGCCGCGGTCATCCGCCGCACGATCGCGCGTCGGGGCACCGTCCTGATCCCCGCCTTCGCCGTCGGCCGCACGCAGATCCTGCTCTACTACCTGGAGCGGCTGCGGCGAAGCGGCCGGATCCCGCCCGTCCCGATCGTGATGGACAGCCCGATGGCGATCGACGCGACCGAGATCTTCCGCCGCCATGCGAGCGATCATCGCCTCGATCCGGCGCGCTGTGCCGAGGTCTGCGGCGTCGCGCGCCTCGTGCGCACGCCCGACGAATCGAAGCGCCTCGATCAGTCGGACGAGCCGATGATCCTGATCTCCGCGAGCGGCATGGCGACCGGTGGCCGGGTCCTCCACCACCTCGAGCAGATGGCCCCCGATCCGCGCAACACGCTCCTGTTCGCCGGCTACCAGGCCCCCGGCACGCGCGGCGATCGGATCGTCCGCGGCGAGACGCAGGTCAGGCTCCACGGCCGTTCGGTGGCGATCCGCGCCGAGGTCGAGAGCCTCGACATGCTGTCCGCCCATGCGGATGCGGACGAGATCCTCGCCTGGCTGGCGAACTTCGAACGTGCGCCGCGGATGACCTTCATCAATCACGGCGAGCCGCCCGCAGCCGACGCGCTGCGCATTCGCGTCCGCGACGAGCTCGGCTTTCGCGTCCGCGTCGCAGACCACGGCGAGATCTGGAGCACGGCATGAGCGAGCGGCTCTCCGTACGCGACGCGCTCGCCGTGATCGGATTCGGCCGAGACGGATTCGATGCCGACGCCGGCCGCGACGAGCCCGAGCGCCTCGCGCGCATCCAGCGCGAGCTGCGCAACGGCTTTCACGCGCTCGCCGACGTCGAGCCGGCCGTGTCGGTGTTCGGCTCGACCCGCCTCGGCGAATCGACCCCGGAGTACGCGCACGCACGCGAGGTCCTGCGCCGGGTCGGCAAAGCGGGCTTCAACGTGATCACCGGCGGCGGCCCCGGCCTGATGGAGGCCGCCAACCGCGGCGCCCGCGAGGGCGGCGCGCTCTCGGTCGGCGTCAACATCGAGCTCCGGATGGAGCAGATCCCGAACCCCTATCTCGATCGCAGCTTCGAATGCCGCTACTTCTTCGTCCGCAAGCTGCTCTTCGTTCGTTATGCCTGCGCGTTCCTGATCTTCCCCGGCGGCTTCGGGACCCTCGACGAGGCCTTCGAGGCGCTGACGCTCGTGCAGACCCAGAAGATCCGGAATTTCCCCGTCTTCTTCTTCGGCGGTGACTTCTGGCGGGACCTCGAAGCCCATCTCGACCGGCTCCACGCCAAGGACATGATCGACGACCAGGATCGGTCGATGGTCCGCATGGTCGACGACGCCGACCAGGCCCTCGAGATCCTGCTCGCCTGCCACGAGCAGCTCTGCGCCGAAACCGGCAGACCCGCCCTCCAACCGAGATAGCTGCACGATCAGCCCGCGCGGCCGCGATGCACGCCTCGCCCGCTCCTCCCCGACTCGAACTCGCACCAGTCCCGGCCCGAAGCGCCGCCCTCAACCCCACCCAGAGACGGAACGCGCGATCCGTCCCACCCCGGCGACCCGAGTGCTCCGGCCGAGCGGTGCGGGGTGAGATGTAATGGACGCGCGCGCAGCACGGGTGCGTCCGAGCCACGAACCCCGCACCGCTCGGCCGGAGCACATGGCACGTCCCCCGCGACGAATAGCGCGCCCCGTCACCCCAGTCCGAGGCGCTTGGCGATGATGACCTTCATGATCTCGTTGCTGCCCGCATAGATCGACTGGACCGCCGCGTCCTGATAGTCCTGCGAGATCGGGTACTCGCTCATGAACCCGTACCCCCCGAAGAGCTGCAGGCATTCCGCGGCGACCCGCTTCTGCAGGTCCGAGGTCCACCATTTCCCCATCGAGACCTCCTTCACGAGCTCCTCGCCCCGAACGTGGGCGGCGAGCAGCTTGTCGGTGAAGGCCTGGCCGATCTCGTACTCCGTCTCGAGCTCGGCGAGCTTGAACTGCGTGTTCTGGAACGCCGCGATCGGCTTGCCGAAGGCCTGGCGCTCCTTCACGTAGGCGAGCGTGTCGTCGAGCGAGCGCCGGATGGACGCCATGCAGCCGACGGCGATGCAGAGGCGCTCCTGCTGGAGCTTCTCCATCAACATCCGGAAGCCCTGCCCTTCCTGGCCGAGGAGATTCCCGACCGGGACGCGACAATCCCGAAAGAAGAGCTCGCTCGTATCCTGGCCGCGCAGGCCGATCTTCTCGAGGTTGCGTCCCCGCTCGAAGCCGAGCGTTCCCTCTTCGACCAGGATCAGGCTGATGCCGTCGTGGCGCCTGGCCGGATCGGTCTTCGCGACGACGATCACGAGATGGGCGTTCTGGCCGTTCGAGATGAAGGTCTTGGCGCCGTTCACGACGTAGTGGCCGCCGTCGCGGATCGCCGTCGTCCGCACCGCGGCGAGATCGGAGCCCGCGGACGGCTCCGTCATCGCGATCGCGACGAGACGATCCCCAGCGATCGCCGGCGCGAGGAACTTCTGCTTCTGCGCCTCGCTGCCGTAGCTCGCGAGATAGGGGAGACAGATGTCGGTATGCAGCGAAGCCTGCAGACAATGCGCCCGGGCGTAGCCGAGCTCCTCCATGATGATGGCGTCGTAGAGAAAGTCGCCGCCGGCGCCGCCGTAGGCCTCGGGCATGTTGGCGCCGAGATAACCCTCCTCCCCCATGCGCTTCCAGATCGCCCGCGGCACGATGCCGGCCTCGTTCCAGGCCGCGATGTTGGGCGCGACCTCGGTCTCGACGAAGCGCCGGAACTGGGCCCGGAACAGCTCGTGCTCCTCGCTGAAGATCTCACGGCGCATGCGCCCTCCCTCCGTCGTCTCGCTCGTCTCGATCGTCCATGCCGGGGCCACGCTCTCGCCGAAGGCGGGCCTGGGACAGGCCCGGCATGTGCCGACGCTAGCATGGCGGTCCTTGCGAACCGGAGGATCGACATGCTGGACGCCTTCCTCGAACGCCAGATCCGCGAGCTGATCGACCGACAGACGATCCACGACGTGATCCTGCGCTACTGCCGCGGGGTCGATCGCCTGGATCGCGCGCTGATCCTCTCGGCCTATCATCCCGACGCGATCGACGACCACGGGATCTTCGTCGGCGGCCCCGAGGCCTTCGCGGATCATTTTGCCGCCTTCCATGCGAGCCTGCAGAGCGCCACGCAGCACATCATCACGAACCACAGCTGCGAGCTCGCGGGCGACACGGCCCATTGCGAGACCTACTGGCTCTTCGCCGCGATGAACCGCGAAGGCCCGACCCTCTCGCTCGGCGGCGGTCGCTACATCGACCGGATGGAGCGGCGCGACGGGCGCTGGGCAATCGCGCAGCGCAAATGCCTCTACGACTGGCAGGGCGTCCCGGGCGACTATGCGCTGCCGCCCGAGCTCGTGGACAAGATGCAGGGCGCCGGCCTGCCCAAGCGCGATCGCAGCGATCCCTCGTACGAGCGGCCGCTGCGCGTCGACCCGAAGCGCATCAGCGAACCGCCCCAGGGCTGATCGCCGCACGCGGCGCGGCGCGATACGGCGCGGCGCGGCCTCGAAAGCGGACCGCGCACGCCCTCAGCGCGGCAGCGCGAAGGCCATCAACGCATCGCCGGGCTCCGACCAGACATGACCGCCCGCAGCGATCACGACGAATTGCCGCCCGTCCGGCCCGAGGCGATAGGTCATCGGCGTCGCATTGCCCGTGAACGGGAGGCGATGGCGCCAGAGTTCCTCGCCCGTCTCGGAATCGAAGGCGCGCAGGTAGCGATCCGTCGTCGCGGCGATGAAGACGAGGCCGCTCGCCGTCAGGACCGGCCCGCCCAGATTCGGTGCGCCGAGATCGCTGAAGCCGGGCCAGAGCCAGATCGGAAACGGCGCCTGATCGCGGATCGTTCCGAGCGGCTTTTCCCAGGCGATCTCGCCCGTCGCGAGGTCGACGGCGACGAGTGTGCCCCAGGGCGGTGGTGAGCACGGCGCGCCGAAGGGCGAGAGGAGCGGGAAGTTCTTCATCGCGTAGGGCGTACCGTGCATCGGCTGGAGCTGGAAGGGCCAGCGGGAGGCCTTGTCGGGCATCGCGTCGTATTCGGCGCGCGGGATCAGCTGGATCCCGTTCGCCATCCGCATCAGGTTCGTGACGAGGAGCCGGCGATCTGGATCGATCGCGACGCTGCCCCAGTTCATGCCGCCGGGATTCTGGGGAAACTGGATGCTGCCCGCTTCGGTCGGCGGGGTGAAGATGCCGTCGTATCGGTACTTCGCGATCAGGTCGCGGCAGCGGCCGCGATCCCAGAACGTGAAGCCGAAGGCGTCGTTCGGGGTCAGCTCGCTCGGGTGGAGGGGCGGGACGAAGGTCGGGACGGGCTGCGTCGGCGCGAGGACCTCGCCGAGGACGCCGTCGGTCCGGACCGGAATCTCGCGGTGGCCGTGGATCGGCCGGCCCGTGCGGCGATCGAGCAGGAAGACGTGGCCCATCTTCGTCGCCTGGGCGAGCGCCGGGATCGTCTCGCCGCCCGCGCCCTCGAACTCGAAGAGCACGGGCTGGGACGCCGTGTCGAAGTCCCAGACGTCCTTGTTCACCATGCGGTAGTGCCAGACGAGCTCGCCCGTCGCGCCGCGCAGCGCGACGACCGAACTCGCATAATGGTCGAGCCCGTGGCGCGAAGCGGCGAAGTAGTCGGTCGCTGCATTGCCCATCGGGACGTAGACGAGATCGAGCGCTTCGTCGGCCGAGGAGATCGACCAGCTGTTGGCGGTGCCGGCGACGAACTCGCTGCCTTCGGCGGGCGGCGGTCCGGCGTAGTCCGGCGGAACCGGATCGAAGGCCCAGCGCCGCTCGCCCGTGCGCGCGTCGTAGCCGCGGATCACGCCCGGCGGCGCCTCGCGCCGGAGATTGTCGTAGACCATGCCGCCGACCACGACCGTGTCGTTCACCGTCGTCGGCGGCGAGGTCACGTAGTAGGCCCAATCCTCGATCGCGCCCATCCCGGCGCGCAGGTCGACACGCCCTGCCTCGCCGAATCCCGCGCAGACGCGCCCGCTCGTCGCATCGATCGCGATCAGCTCCGCATCGAGGATCGCCGTGAAGATCCGGCGCCCGCACGGCGCGCCGCGTTCGTCGGCCCCGTCCGCCTCCCAGTAGGCGACGCCGCGGCAGACGCGGCTATGAGGATCGGGGAGCTTCGTCTGGCGCTGGTTCGGATCGTAGGCCCAGCGCTGCTCACCGGTCTGCGCGTCGACGGCGACGACGCGGTTCATGGGCGTGCAGTAGACGAGCGCATCGTCGACGAGCAGGGGCGTCGCGTTGAAGGAGGTGCGGCTGCTCCCGTCGCTACCATCCGAGACGTCGCCGCTGTGGTGGACCCAGGCGACCTCGAGCCGATCGACGTTCGCCTTCGAGATCTGGGTGGCGGCCGAATGGCGCAGACCGCCGCGATCGCCGCCGTAATGCGGCCAGCCGGCTTCGGGCCCGTGATCCGCGGTATCCACCGGGCGCTCCGCGTCGCATGCGGCCAACGCGATCGCGAATGAGAACGCGACGGCGACGACGGCGGCGAGTCTCGCGACGGCGGCGAGCCAGGCGCCGATCGGCGCGGTGGAA
>CAZFKD010000142.1:0-8912 GCA_964519695.1 uncultured Spirochaetaceae bacterium | reverse complement strand
CATCCGGCTCGAGGCGACCTTCGACGACATCGGCGGGCTCTCGGTGCGCGCGCCGGTCCGCATCGGCGGCGTCAAGATCGGACAGGTCTCGGCGATCGGGCTCGACGACGAGAGCCGGCCGAAGGTGACCCTCGAGGTCGACGACGACGTCGCGATCTCGAGCGATTCGAGCGCCGCGATCCGGACGGCGGGGCTGCTCGGCGATCAGTTCATCTCGGTCGAGCTCGGCGCGGAAGACGACGCGCTCGCCGAGGGCGAGGCCTTCCAGTTCACCGAGAGCGCCTTCTCGATCGACAAGCTCGTCGGCCGCCTGGTCCACGACGCCGGGGTTTCGGATTGAACGGGATGGGCCATGCAGACACGCAGGGCGGGGTCGCGCGCGGGACGAACTCGTGCGGGTTCGCACGTCCGCGTCGGCGCGGAGCAGCGCGGCGGCTCGCGGCGCTGCTCGGGCTCGTCGCTCTGCTCGTCGCGGCGACGGGTTGTGCCTCGCCGCAGCGGCCCGATCCGCTCGAGAAGGTGAACCGCAGCATCTTCGCCTTCAACGAAGGGCTCGATCGCCTTGCGCTCGAACCGGTGGCGAAGGGCTGGGATTTCGTCGTCCCCGGCCCGGTGCAGGACGGGATCGAGAACTTCTATCGCAACCTCAACATGCCGATCGTGATCGCGAACGAGATCCTGCAGGCGAAGCCGGCTCGGGTCGTCGAGGACGTCGCGCGCTTCTTCTTCAATACGACGCTCGGCCTCGGCGGCTTCTTCGACGTCGCGAGCCGGGTCGGGATTCCGGACAACGACGAGGATTTCGGCCAGACCCTCGGCCATTGGGGCGTCCCACCGGGGCCGTATCTGGTCGTCCCCGTCCTGGGGCCCTACACGCTGCGCGACGGCTTCGGAGAAATTGCCGACAGGACCGCCGGCGCGTTCGGCTACATGAACTTCTTCTGGTTCGACGTCGTCGGACTGAGCAACTGGGAGACGACGGGGGCCTCGATCGGCTCCTACTCCTTCCGCCTGGTCAACCTGCGGGCGATCTACCTCGAGGAGATCGCCAGCAGTCGCAAGGATGCCTTCGACTACTACGCCTTCGTCCGCAACGCCTATCTCTCCAACCGCCAGGCGCGGGTGCTGGATTCGACGGATTCGGCGGCGGGGATCGAGGAAGACCTCTACGACTTCGACGAAGAAGACGACGGGGACTACGAGGATTACGACGTCGATCCGGACGAAACGCCGGACGAGGGGGGCACGGGAGGTGCTAGAGATGTCGACGAGGCCGAAGAGGCCGAAGATTTCAGGAAAGTCGGAGACGCGGAGGTTCGAGATGACGACTGACGGGCGGCGAGCGGAGGGCGTCGTGATGACGACGGGCGCAGCGGTGGGCGCGAGTGTCTCGGTCCGCCGAGTCCGGCTCGCGTCGTTTCTCGCTGGCGTGCTCGCGATCGCATTGCTGGCGGCGATGGTGCCCGGCGCGGCCGTCGCCCAGGCCGCGGCCGGCGGAGCCGCTGCTGCCAGAAGCGCAGCGCTGACCGAGGCGCCCCGCAAGCTGATCGACGAGACCGCCGCCGAGATCGTCGCGATCCTCGCCCGCAAGAGCGAGCCCGCCGAGACGCGCGTCTCCGAGATCGAGGCGATCGCCTACGAGCTCTTCGACTTCTCGACCATGTCGAAGCTGGTCCTCGCGCGGAACTGGCGCAAGCTGACGCCCGAGCAGCGCGTGACCTTCGTCAAGGAATTCAAGCGCCACCTCTCGCATACCTACGGCACGCGCCTCGACCGCTACGACCAGGAGCGCGTCGACGTCTACGCCGCCCAGGTCGAGCAGCGAAACGACGTGTCGGTGAAGACGCGCATCGTCGGCGGGCAGTTCAATGGCGCGGAGATCTCGTATCGCCTCCGCCAGCAGGGGGAGCCCTGGAAGATCATCGACGTCGTCATCGAGGGCGTCTCGCTCGTCTCGAACTACCGCTCGCAGTTCCAGGAAGTCCTGAACACGGGGACGATCGACGACCTGATCGCGAAGCTGCGCGACAAGAACTTCAAGGTCGACGACGGGTCGAAGGAGACGGCAAAGAGCGGGTAGGGGGCGAGTTTGGTGGAGTTTTGGGAGTTCACTTCCCGGCCATAAACTACCTAACATCGATATGACTCAGCTCGATGGAATCCGTTCGAGATCCGCTTTCCCCGTGGGTCGGGGCTACCCCTCCGGAGCTTGCTGGTCGCGACGAGCCGAGCAACCCTTCGATGAATTCATGAGATGAATTCATGAAGAGAGTGATGCCGGGAGACGACTGGCGATCGGTCTGAGGTCCGCTCGCCCACGAGCCGCCCGCGATCTACCGTCCTCGCGGGAGGCCGGATTTCCATGCGCGAGATCCCCCGCATCATCTCCATCGACGACCACGTCGTCGAGCCCCCGCACCTCTGGCAGCGCTGGCTGCCTGCGAAGTTCCGCGGCCAGGGCCCGCGCGTCGTCCACGACCACCACTGGATCGAGTGGATCGACGGCATCCAGACGATCCGCCGCGGCGGCGACGGCCCGAAGACGGATTTCTGGATCTACGAAGACCTCGTCTGGTCGCATCAGATGCTGAATGCGTGTGCGGGCTACGACGAGTCGCAGTGGTGGATGGGGCCGATCGCGTTCGAGCAGATGCGCGCGGGTTGCTACGACCCGAAGGCGCGCCTCGCCGACATGGACCTGAACCGGATGGAGGCCTCGCTCTGCTTCCCGACCTTCCCGCGTTTCTGCGGGCAGATGTTCGCCGAGCGGAAGGACAAGGCGCTCGCGCTCGCCTGCGTGCGCGCGTACAACGATTGGATGGTCGATGAATGGTCGGGGGCGGCGCCGAAGCGGCTGATTCCGCTCTGCATCGTCCCGCTCTGGGATCCCGAGCTCGCGGCCGCCGAGGTCCGCCGCAACGCGGCGCGCGGCGTGCGCGCCGTCGCGTTCTCGGAGCTGCCGGGCAGGCTCGGTCTGCCGACGATCCATTCGGCGGATCGTCATTGGGAGCCCTTTCTCGCGGCTTGCGCCGAGACGGGGACCGCGATCTTCATGCACATCGGATCGGGCTCGACGTTCCTGACCTCCTCGGCCGACGCGCCGCCCGCCGTCACCGCGACGCTCGGCTTCCTGACGACGACGATGGCGTTCTCGGACTGGCTCTTCTCCGGCGCGCTCGCGCGCTTCCCGCAGCTCCGCATCTGCTTCGCCGAGGGCCAGATCGGCTGGATCCCCTACGTCCTCGAGCGCGCCGACAACCTCTGGCAGAAGACGATCTGGGGGACGGGCGCGAATACGCTCCCCGAGCCCCCGAGCGCCTACATGCCCCAGATCACCGTCTGCTTCTTCGACGACGTCGCGGGCCTCGAAGCGCGTGAGCGGATCGGCATCCGGCAGATCGCCTTCGAGACGGACTATCCCCATCAGGATTCGACGTGGCCCGACAGTCGTGCCGCGATCGAACGATTCGCGCCGCTGCTCGATGACGAGGAGCTCGCGCTCGTCCTGCGCGGGAACGCGGCACGGCTTCTCGGGCTCGAGGCCTAGCGGTCTCCGGGCGATTCCCGAAGTCGAGCGACCGTTCGGGCGATTCGCTACCGCTTGTCCCTCGGGCGGGGGACCACCCCAGTCTTCCCAACAATGGAGCCCCTCATGAAATTCGTCCTCGGCATCGGCCTCCAAAGCGACATCAGCCACGTCCTCCCCCTCGCCCAGGCGGCGGAGCAGCACGGCTTCTACGCGCTCCAGATCGGCGACAGCTACATGTATCCGAAGCATTCGGATTCAAAGTATCCCTACTACGAGACCGACCGAAGCTTCCTCGAGAACCTGCCGATGTACGACCCGGTCATGCTGCTCTCGGCGATGGCGGCGGTCACGAAGACGCTCGTGCTCTATCCCTCGGTCTACAAGCTCGCGAGCCGGCATCCGATCCTCGCGGCGAAGCAGTGGTCTTCGCTCGCGTGTTTCGCCGAGGGGCGGATCCTGCTCGGCGTCGGCATCACGCCCTGGGTCGAGGACCTCACCTATCTCGGCATCGACTGGAAGAGCCGCGGCAAGCGCATGGACGAATGCATGGAGATCGTGCGCGGGCTCATGAAGGGCGGCTATTTCAGCTACCAGGGCGAGCATTTCCAGTTCGGGGAAACGAAGCTGAATCCGACGCCGAAGAAGCCCGTGCCGCTCCTCGGCGGGCTCCTCGCGCGAGGAGCTCGTCCGCATGATCGGCGAGCTCGGCTCCCTGCGGCGCGAGTACGGGCGGGACGAGCAAGACTTCCAGATCCACGCCGGCGACCCGACCCTCGCGACGGTCTCGGCCTTCAAGGAGGTCGAGGACATCGGGGTGACCCACGGCGTCGCGTCGGTCTGGAACGTGTACGCGCCGCCGAGCTCGCTGCAGGAGAAGGTCGACGCGATCAAGCGGTTCGGGGATCAGGTGATCGGGAAGTATCGGTAGGTGAATCGGGCGCAGGCGTCGGGCGAAACGGACGGCCCTGAACGGCTCAGTTAGCGACGATCAGTCGAAGTCCGACGTCGAGGGACTCGAGCCGTCTCAGACTTCCGTAGCGGTCGTCCCAGGTTCCGTCCGCCAAGTCCCGCGCGACGTTCGCGACGACGCGTTCGACGACGTGCGGGGGCATGCGTGCGAATCCGGAAGTCCCGTCGCGTGCCTCGACGTCGAGTACGCGCTCCGGGTGGGCCCAGAACGAGCCGAGCATCCAATCCGGCGTGTCCCGCGAAAGCGGAACCGCGTCGAGGCGAACGTCCTTGCCGAGCCATTCTGCAAGGCGTTCCGGGGGCGGGAAGATCCGCAGATCCAGGGCGGCGACCTCAGGTAGGTAGTCGGCCATCAGCCACATTCTCGCTGAGACGATCGGATCGTACGTCAAGATGACGACGGGTCCGCTCGCCACCCGGCGCAGCTCCCGAACGCCCTGCTCGCATTGCGCGTCCCAATGGTGGACGGTGAGGATCGCCATCGCCGCATCGACTGCGCGATCCCGAAGCGGAATTTCGTCGGCGAAGGCACGGATCGCGGGTGCGAGCTCGCGGGGGCGCTGCGCGGCCATCACGTCGCTCGGCTCGACTGCGACCACGTGTCGATCGGTCGGCTCGTAAGCGCCCGCTCCCGCGCCGACGTTGACGACGCTTCGGGCGTCGCCCAGCGCCGCGTGGATGTGCGCTCGCAGCCGCGGATCCTCGCGGCGCGTTCGCGCATAGCCGCGGCCGATCGTTTCGTAGCGCGTCATGGGGCCTCCTTCGCGGAGTTCGCGCTCGACCGGGCGTGAGGCCGCGACCGCGCTCGTCCGAGGTCGCTCAGGGCACCGTATACCCGCCATCCGCCGCGATCGTCGCGCCGACGACGAACGAGGCGTCGTCCGAGAGCAGCCAGCAGACGACCCGCGCGATCTCCTCGGGCTCGGCGATGCGGCCGATCGGATGCAGGCTCGCGACCTGGCGCTCGGCCTCCTCCGAGCCCTGGAGCCAGTTGTCGACCATGCGGCTGCGGGCGGTGCCCGGGCAGATCGAGTTGATGCGGACGTTGTGGCCGATGTTCTCGAGGGCGGCGCTCTTCGTCAGGCCGATGACGCCGTGTTTGGCGGCGACGTAGTCGGCCTGGTTCGGGACGCCGATCATCCCCGCGCCCGACGACGTATTCACGATCGCGCCGCCGCCGCCGCGGATCATGGCCGGGATCTCGTGTTTCATGCAGTAGAAGACGCCCGTCAGCATGACGGCGATCCCGCGGAGCCAGACCTCGTCGGGCATTTCGACGACGGGGCGGCTGCCGCCGAGGACGCCGGCGTTGTTGTGGGCGAAGTCGAGGCGGCCGAAGGTATCGACGGTCTTCGCGACCATCGCGGCGACGGAGAGCGGATCGGCGACGTCGGTGCGGATGGCGAGCGCAGTGCCCCCGGCCTTTTCGATCAGGGAGACCGTGTTCTTCGCGTAGTCGAGATCGATGTCGGCGACGGCGACCTTCGCGCCGGCGCGGGCCAGCTCGATCGCGGTCGCGCGGCCGATGCCGCCGGCGGCGCCGGTGACCAGGGCGACGCGGTTCGTGAAGTCGTGTTTGGCCATGGCGGATCCCCTCGTGCTCATCCCCCATCCCCTTCCTCTTCCGCCGCCGGCGGTGTCGCATCCTCGAGGTCGTCCCGGAACCCCTCCGGCAAGATGACTTTCTGGCTCCCGCCCTTCTTCCCCCGTTTCGCGCGCATCGCGGTCGGCGGGAACTCGAGCGACGCGTCCCCTTCGTCGAGGATCGCATCCAGCTCCGCGAGCGACTCGATCCGGATCAGTTTGTCCCGCATCTTCGTGCTGCCCGGAAACCCCTTCGTATACCAGGTCGCATGCTTGCGGAAGTCGCGCATGCCCCAGCGCTCGCCCTGCCATTCGCATAACAGCCGCGCATGGCGCCGCATGGTCTCGGCGACCTCGCCGAAGCGCGGCGGGTTCTCGGGCTGCCTCCCCGCGAACACATCCGCGAGATCCCGGAACAGCCACGGCCGCCCGAGGCAGCCGCGCCCGGCGACGACCCCGTCGCAGCCCGTCTGCCGCATCATGCGCAGGGCATCCCAGGCCTCCCAGATGTCGCCGTTGCCGAAGACCGGAATCGTCTTCACCGCCTGCTTGAGCTCGGCGATCGCGTTCCAATCGGCCTCGCCGTCGTAGAGCTGTGCGGCCGTCCGCGCGTGTAGCGCGACGGCCCGGCAGCCCTCGCCCTCGGCGAGGCGACCCGCTTCGAGGAAGGTGTGCCAGCCGTCTTCGATACCGATGCGGAACTTGATCGTGACGGGGATCGGGCCGGCGTTGCGGACCGCCGCGCGCACGATCTGCTCGAGCAGTCGCGGTTTCGCCGGGATCGCGGCGCCGCCGCCGCGGCGGGTGACCTTCTTGACCGGGCAGCCGAAGTTCATGTCGAGATGGTCGATGCGATCCTCGCCGACGAGCAGCTTCACGGCCTCGCCGACGTAATGCGGATCGACGCCGTAGAGCTGCAGGCTGCGGGGGCTCTCGTCGGGATCGAACTCGGAGAGTCGCATCGTCTTGGCGTTGCGCTCGACGAGGGCCCGCGCCGTGATCATCTCGGAGACGTAGAGGCCGGCGCCGAAGCTCCGGCAGAGCCTTCGGAAGGGCGCGTTCGTGATGCCCGCCATCGGGGCGAGCACGACCGGCGGATCGGCGCAGATCGGGCCGATCGCGACGGGCGGGAACTCGCCGGGGCGGGCGGCGGGGACGCCGCGGTTGATCGCGCTGACGTAGACGGGATCCATCGGCGGGTAGATAACAGATCCCTCGCCCCGGAACCGGACCGGGGCGGCGGGGTCCAGCCCGGTTGCATCCCTTCCCGCGAAAGGGTCCAATGCATTGATGACGCGCCGCCGATGCTCGCTTCTCGTGCTCTCTGGCCTCGCCGTCCTCGTTCTCGGGAGCACCGTCGGGGCGGGCGGCGCGGCGCGGGCCCAGGTCGCCCTCTACCCCGCCGAGATCGATCGCCTCGACGTCATCTCGATCCAGCAGGACGGCCGGAACCTCTACGCCTTCAACGCCGTGACGGGCAGCCGCGCGCGGGTCCGGCTCGAGATCGACGAGCTCGTCCTCTTCAACGAGAGTCGCGGCCGGGTCGGCATCGTGCTCACCGACCGCCGCGCCCTCGGCGTCACGGCCGGCGGCAACTTCCAGGAGGCTCGCTACCGCATCGCCGAGCGCGCGCCGGATTTCGCAGTCGTCGCCGACCGGGTCGCGCTCGTCGCGACGAGGCAGCGCGCGCTCGGCTTCGTCGGGCGGCTCGGGGGCTGGATCGAAGAGAGCTTCACGCCCGGCGAATCGCTCGAGGCCATTCGGGCGGGCGCGGCCGTCGGGGTCGCTGCGACCAACCGGCGCATGCTCGGCCTCGCGCCGGAGAACGGGACCTTCGCCACGATCCCGTTCCGCTTGAAGGAGTCCCTCGAGTCGATCGAAGCCGGTGACACCCTCGCGACGCTCCATACCGACCAGCGCATCCTCGTCTTCTCGGGGCCGCGGGCGGCCTGGACGTTTCGGGTGCGGGAGCTGGACTGACGGGGCTTCGGGCTTCGTGTCGCTGGGGACCGTCGAGACGGATCGGCCGAATCGATCTCGTCGATCAGACCCGCGGGGTATCGGGTCCTTCGAGTGAACCGGCGTTGGTCGCGACCCTCCCGCCCCGTTCTCGCCTTGACGATCGCCCGAGATGGCCGACCCTAGGCCCGCCCCCACCCCAGCTCGTGCCCGGCGCGCGGATTTCCCATGCGGGAAGCACGCGACGGCCCGACCCCTGCGCATCGCCGGGGACGGGGAGGCCGTTCGGGCCCGGGCGCACCGCGGCCGTCGTCTCGACTCGACGACTGCGGGAATGCGGACCCGGACGAGCGCGAGCCGACCTCGAGCCAGGATCGAGCGGCGAACGAAGCAGGATCGATGCGCAGGGCGCAGGCCCGAAACGCAGGACCGAAACGAGAGGTTGAATACACCCCGATGACGAAGGCCGCAGCCCAGGCATCCGCCCCCAGCGCCCACTCCTCCGGCAAGTCCGCCGACAAGCCCGCCGGCAAATCCGCAGGCAAGACCCCCGGCTCGGTCGCCTACGACGAAAAGGCGATCCAGACCCTCGACGCCCTGTCGCATATCCGCCTGCGCACGGGCATGTACATCGGCCGCCTCGGCGACGGCTCGACGCCGGTCGACGGCATCTACGTCATGCTGAAAGAGGTCGTCGACAATTCGATCGACGAGTTCATCATGGGCGCGGGCAAGAAGATCGAGATCGCCCGCGATGGCGCGACGGTCGAGATCCGCGACTTCGGCCGGGGCATCCCGCTCGGCAAGGTCGTCGACTGCGTCAGCCAGATCAACACCGGCGGCAAGTACAACGACGACGTCTTCCAGTTCT
>CAZFKD010000141.1:0-8991 GCA_964519695.1 uncultured Spirochaetaceae bacterium | reverse complement strand
CGGGCTCGCGCTGCGAAGGGCGGGCGGCGGCGGGGTGAGCGCGCCGCTCTCGCTCGCGCGCACGGCGGCGCTGCTCGTCGATGCGGGCGCGGGGGCGCCGGCGCCGGCCTTCGCGGCGGAGGCGGTCGAGGATCTCGAGACGAGCGTCGAGGCGACGGATTGGGGGCCGGCGCAGCGTCTGCGCTTTCCGCTGGAGGTCGAGGGCGCGCGTTCGGGGTTCGAGCGGCCGGCATCCGCGCTGCGGAGCGCGCCGGCGCAGTGGGCCGCGCGTCTGCAGCGTCCCGGGCGTTAGGCTACTCGAACTGCTTGCGGATCTCGTCGTAGCGTTCGTGGGCGAGGGTGCAGAGCTCCTCGAAGCGCGCCTCGTCGAGGCCGAGCCGTTCGAGGGAGTCGGCCAGATACCCTTTGGTCTCGGGAGATTCTCCGGTTTCATAGCCCATGTGATGGGCCCCGGCGTCCGAGACCTTGATGATGTCGCAGATCTCGCGGGTCTTGTGATCCGAAGCGGTGTTCGGCTCTTCGTGCAGGCGAATCGAATGGACGAGACAATCGGGCAGGTTCCAGGGCTGCGCGATGAGGGCGCCGATCTCGCCGTGGTCGACGCCGAGGATCGTGCGCTCGGCGACGACCGCGGTCTCGCCCGCCTTGCGTGCGGCGTCGATCAGCCGGATCTGGCTCTCGTCGATGTTGTCATACATGATGACGCGGCCGATGTCGTGAAGGAGCGAGGCGGTGAAGGCCTCCGGAGGAATCTTCTTTCGGCGGACGAGAGGGATCATCTCGGTCACGACCGCCGCGGCGACGTCGTGGCGCCAGAGCGCGCCGGCCGGCGCCTTCAGCGCGGGAATCGCGACCGACATCGTTCCGCGGACGGCGACGCCGACGGCGATCCGCACGACGACGCCCGACCCCATGCGGACGATCGCCTGGTCGAGAGACCCGACCCGGCTCGCCGCGCTCGATGAGGCAGAGTTCGCGCAGCGCAGGATCCGCGCGGTGAGCGGTGCATCGAAAGAGACGGCCTGGATGAAGTCGTCGACGTCCCAATGCTCGTCTGCGAACAGACGCGTCAGTCGGAGCGCGGTCTGGGAGAGCGGCTCGAGGTCGTTGGCGGCGAGGAGCAGGCTGTCGTGGTCGAGCAAGAAAGGACCTCGTCGGCGAGCCGACTGAATCTTCTTCGTCGAGCGATCCCGATCCGGTTTCGTCGCCATTTCAGGCGTCGCCCGTCCCGGTATTCGGCCGGATGCTGACCGAGATCGGTGTGTTATTCCATAGGAACGACACGATATGGTGATTCTCATCGATAAAATCAGGTGTTTCAGGGAGGCGTGGCCCGGGAACTGTGGTTGGAAGTCCCAGTTTCGAGGGTTGCGGGAGCATCGATTTGAGGTTGCCCGCGAGGATGTTGGCCATTTCGCCGGCGGCATCGACGATCGCCTCGCTCTCGAGATCGCCGGGCTTCGCTTCGAGCAGTTCGCAGGCGATCGCCTCGGCGCTCGCCGCCGGATAGTCGAGCACGACGCGGCCCTCCCAGGCACCCGAGATCTCGATCGAGGCCCGCAGGCCGTCCGGGCCGAGGGCGAACGGCTCGCTGAGCTCGATGGCATCGCCGAAGAGGGTCTGCCAGGTGTGTTCGACGAGGGCCACGATGTCTTCCCGAGCCAGGTCCATGGTTCAGTCCCCTTCGAGCTGGAAGCAGCCCGAACGCGCGAGATCGAGACGCTTGTAGTGCGAGTCGAGATTGAGGGTGCTCTCCGCAACGCCGAGGAAGAGATATCCGCCCGGAACCAGCACTTTGCGGATCTTTCCGAGGATCTCTTTCTTCGTCTCGGGCTCGAAGTAGATCAGCACGTTGCGGATGAAGACGACGTCGGCGGAGGGGATGCCGGCGAAGGACTCGAGCAGGTTCAGCGTCCGGCAGTGGATCAGCTTGCGGACGTCGTCGTTGACCTGCCAGCGCATGCCCTTCTTCGTGAAGTGCTTGGCGATCAGGGGCGCGGGCATGCCGCGGTTCACCTCGAGCTGGCTGTACTCGCCCTTCTCCGTCTTCGCGACCATCTCGGCCGAGAGGTCCGTCGCGAGGATGCCGACGTTCCAGCTCGCGAGCTGCGGGAAATGCTCCCGGATCAGGATCGCGAGGGAGTACGGCTCCTGGCCCGAGGACGAGGCCGCAGACCAGATCTGGATCTTGCGATCCCGCTCGTGCTTCTCGATCAGGGTCGGAAGGATGTGTTGCTTGAATGCGTCGAAGGGCGCGACGTCCCGGAAGAAGGAGGTCTCGTTCGTCGTCATCGCTTCGACGACGCGTTCGCTGAGATCCTTCTTGCCCGCCTTCAATCCCGCCACGAGCGCCCCGAGGTCGGCGAGCTTCATCTCCTTCAGGATCGGCGCCATGCGCGTATCGATGAGGTATTGCTTGGACGCTTCGAGCGAGATGCCGGAGCGTTCACGCAGGAACTTCACGAAGTACTCGAAATCCGCGGGGGTCATCGGATCACCGCCGCACCGCGCGTCGCCCGCGCGGCGACGCTAAGCTCGAGGAACGTCGCGAATTCCTGCTGGCCGAGAATCTGCGCTGCGAGCTTCGCGTTCGCGACCGCACCCGGCATGCCCCAGACGACGGAGCTCGCCTCGTCCTGGACGACGATGCGCGCGCCGATCTGGGCGAGGGCGCGGGCGCCTTCGAGGCCGTCCGAGCCCATCCCCGTCAGCACGATCGCGAGCGAGCGCGCGCCGAAGCTCTTCGCGACGGAACGGAAGAGCGGGTCGACGGCCGGGCGGCAGGAGTTTTCTTTGGGCCCCTGGTCGAGATGAAGGCGCCCGCCGCCGGCGGTCCGCTCGACCGTCATGTGGTAGTCGCCGGGGGCGATCCAGGCTTCGCCCGGCCGGATCTCCGCACCTTCGTAGGCTTCCTGGACCCGGATCTGGCAGCGCTGATCGAGGCTCCGGGCGAGCGTGGCCGTGAACGCGGCGGGCATGTGCTGGACGATCACGATCGGCACCGGGAAGGATTTCGGCAGGTCGGGCAGGATCGCCTGCAATGCCTTGGGGCCGCCCGTCGACGTTCCAATCGCGATGATCTCCGGCGCCGAGCCCGCCTCGGCGAGGATCGGCCGCGCCGGCGGCGAGGCGAGCGGAGCCCGGGGCTCGTTGCGCGCGAGCGTCGATCGCGACTGCGTCCGCCGCACCGTCGCGTAGAGCGCGAGGATCTTCGGGATGAGCTCCTGCTGCAGTGCGTCGACGGCGTCGGAGATGCGGGCGAGCTGGGAGGGCTTCGTCGTGTAGTCGCTGGCGCCGGCCTGAAGGGCGGTGAGGGCGCCGACGGCGCCCGCCTCGTCGGCGGCGGCGAAGACGATCACGGGCAGATCGGGGGATCGGCGTCGTAACTCTGCGAGTGCCTCGAGTCCGCCCATCACGGGCATTTCCAGATCGAGGGTCACGACGTCGGGCCGCAGCGCGTCGACCTTCTCGAGCGCGACCTTCCCATTCACGGCCGTTCCGACGACTTCGATGCGCGGGTCGTCGCCGAGCACCTTGGCGACGATGCGGCGCACGACCGTCGAGTCGTCGACGACGAGGACGCGGATGCGTTGGGTTTCCATCAATCCTTCTTCGCTGCGGTCTTTGGGATTCGAACCGCTCGCGCGCGTGCGATCGTGATCAGACCACGAGCCCGAGGAGCGCGAGCTTCTGCTCGAGCGCCTCCCGATCGAAGGGCTTCATGAGGTACTCGTCGGCCCCGGCCTCGAGCGCGAGCTGCATCTGGCTGATCTCGCTCTCGGTCGTTGCCATCATGATCCGCATCTCGGCGTATTCGGGCTGGCTCCGAAGCGCTCGGACGAGCTCGAGGCCGTTCATGTTCGGCATGTTCCAGTCGACGACCGCGAGATCGATCGGCCAGGCCTGCTTGATCCGCTCGAGGGCGACGAGGCCGTCTTCAGCCTCCTCGACCTCGAAGCCGATCGACGTCAGGGTCCGCTTGATGATCGAGCGGATCGTCTTCGAATCGTCGACGGTGATCGCCCTCATGCTCGGTTACCTCGCATGCCCTTCGTAGCGGTACCGGGCGACCGCGCCCTGCAGCTCGGCGGCCATCGTGGCCAGCTCGGCCGAGGCCTTGTTGATGTCCGAGGCGCCCCGGGTCGTATCCTCGGAGGCCGTCGCCACGCCGGAGATGTTCGACGTGATCTCCTCCGTGCCCTTGGCGGCTTCGGCGACGGTGCGCCCGATCTCGTTGGTCGTCGCGGTCTGTTCCTCGACGGCCGCCGCGATCGTCGTCTGGATCTCGTTGATCCGGCCGATGATCGAGGCGATCTCGGCAGTCGCCTCGACGGCGGCCTGGGTATCGGCCTGGATCGTCTCGATGCGCTGCGAGATGTTCTCGGTCGCCTTGGCGGTCTCCTTCGCGAGCTCCTTGACCTCGTTCGCCACGACCGCGAAGCCCTTGCCGGCCTCGCCGGCGCGGGCGGCCTCGATCGTCGCGTTGAGCGCCAGCAGGTTCGTCTGTTGAGCGATCGACGTGATGACCTTGATGACCTGGCCGATCTCCGCGCTGCTGTCGCCGAGCTTCTTGATCGTCGCGCTGGTATTCGCGGCGACGTCGACCGCAGCGGTCGCGACCTTCGAGGCCTCGGAGGCGTTGGTGGCGATCTCGCGGATGCTGACCGTCATCTCCTCGGTCCCGGCGGCGACCGTCTGGATGTTCTGGTTGACCTGGGTCGACGCGGCCGAGACGGTGCTCGCCTGGGTCGAGGTCTCCTCCGCGTTGGCGGCCATCTGCTGGCTGACCGCCGAGAGCTCCTCGGAGGCGCTCGCGAGCGCCTGGGTATGGCCGCCGATCGTCGACATGCTCTCGCGCAGGTTCTCGAGCAGCGACGAGACGCTTCGGCCCATCCGGCCGACGGCGTCGTCGCCCGAAAGTTCGACCCGAACCGTCAGGTCGCCGTCGGACGCCGCGCGGGTCACCTGGAGTAGATGATCGACGCCCTCTTCGAGGCGGCGCTTCTCGGCGACCTGGGTCGTGATGTCCGTGGCGAAATTCACGACCTTCTGCGGCCGGCCCGTCTCGTCGAGGATGGGGTTGTAGGTGGCCTGAATCCAGATCTCGCGTCCACCCTTGCCGATCCGCTTATATTCGGCGGCCTGGAATTCGCCGCGGCCGAGCGACGCCCAGAACGCTGAATAGTCCGCGCTCCGCGCGTGTTCGGGCTCGATGAACATGCGGTGATGCTTCCCCTGGATCTCGCTCAACGAATACCCGACGGTGGCGAGAAAGTTGTCGTTCGCAGTCCGGATCGTCCCGTCGAGATCGAACTCGATGACTGCCTGCGCGCGACTGATGGCTTCGATCTGCCCGCGCGCATCCGCGTTCAGCCCTGCCGCATGCGCCAGCTTCTCGCGCATCTGGTCGAGCGCGTTGAGGGCCGAGCCCGAGATGCCGGGCGCGATGGTGATCTCGAAGTCGAGGTCGTTCTTCGCGATGCGCGACGCGACGGCGCTGACGACGCTCGGATCGCCGCCCAGCTTCTGGGTCACCAGACGGGCGATCAGCCGGGTCAGTAAGAATGCGACGAGCGCGGATCCGACGAGGGCCCCGATGCCGCTCACCGTGTGGAACCGGAGGTCGCGGGCCGCCTCGTCGACCACCGCCTGCGCGGCTTTCGCCTGGTGGTTGATCAGCTTGCTGAGCACTTCGGTCAGAGGATCGATCGCGGGATACATCGTGACGGCCGCGAAGCGCGTCAGCGCCGCCCGATCCTCGCGCTCGAGGATCTCAGTGAGGTCGTCCGTCGCCTTTTCGGCGGCGGCGAAGATCCGCTCGGCATCGTCGACGAGGGAACGCTCCTCGGAGTCGATCTCGCTCGCGAGGAACTCCTTCCATCGCTCCGCGCTGTCGGCTGCAGCCGTGGCGATCCCCGCGTGTGCCTGCTCCATCGTCAGGGCGCCGTCGCGGGCCTTGTGGGCCGCATCGACGATCGCGACGGCGTAGTTGTCGATCATGCCCTTCAAGAGGATCTGATGATAGACCTGGTCGCCGTGCATGCCGGAGAGCATCGCCCCGCCGTCGGCCATGCCCTTCAGCGTCGAGATCGTGACACCGACGCCCATCGCGAGCGTGAAGAGGATCACGGCCGAGATCTGATGCGTCAGACGCATGCGTTTGAAGAAGTCCACTTCGTTCTCCTTGGATGGAATGCGATCGCAGGCCCGATCGGGTTCAAACGGTTTCCGGGCGACCGAGATCGATCGCCTTGTGGGGGTCGAGAAGCAGGAGCAGGCGGCCGTCGAGCTTGTAGACGCCGCGAATCAGCTCGTGGTACGTCGGATCGAGCGTCGAGGGCGGAGCCTCGATCTGTTGGTCGTCGAGATCGAGGACGTCGCCGATGTCGTCGACGAGCAGGCTGACGGAGCCGTGATTTGGCGTCAGGACGACGTTCATGGGAAGCTCGCCGGTCGCGCGCGGCTCGAGATCGAAGCGCCGACGCATGTCGATCGCGGTGACGATCTGACCCCGCAGGTTGATGAGTCCTTCGATCTGTTCGGATGCCAGCGGGACCCGGGCCATCTCGTGGAAGCGCAGCACCTCCTGCACGTGCTCGACTTCGAGTCCGAGCAGGGTCTTCGCGACGGTGAAGGTGCAGAGCTGGGATGCGTGGCTCACGGCGGGGTTTCCTTCTGGATCTGGGCGGTGGCGCGCGCGAGGTTGGGAATGGCGCGGTGGACGATGCCGGCGATGTCGAGCAGGTCGGTCACGCGGCCCTGGACGACGGCGGAGCCGAGGGTGTCGTGGCGATGGGTGGTCCGCTCGATCTGGACCCGCGCGTCGACGATGTCGTGGATCCGATCGACGACGAGTCCGACGTTCTGCTCGCCCGAGGCGTGGACGATGACCTGGAGCCGCTCGCCGGGTTCGCCGAGGCGTAGCGCGGAGCGATTCTTCGCGCGGCTGAGCCAGACGAGGGGCATGATGCGATCGCGGTACTGGGTGACGAGGAAGTCGCCGCTGCTCTCGACGTCGCAGGACTCGATCTCCTCGAGCCGAGCGACCGAGGAAAGCGGGATCGCAGCGCGGTCGTCGTCGAGATCGAGGAGCAGCAGCGTCTCGAGCTCGCCGCTCCGGAGGGACTCCGCCTCGACCTCGTGGATCTTCTTCCCAGCCGCGTGGCGTTCGTCGAGCACGTCCGCGCGCTTCGCGATTCCGATCGAGTCGAGAATCAGCGCGACGCGGCCGTCGCCGAGAATCGTGGCGCCAGCGTATACGGGGATGTCGCGGATCTGCTGGGAGAGCGGTTTGACGACGATTTCCTCGGTGTCGTTGACGGCGTCGACGACGAGCCCGAAGACGTGTGCGTCGGCCTGGAGTACGACGATGTTCAGCGTTCGTTCATCGACGCTCGCGGGCTCGGGGCGCGGCGGGAGCCCGAGTTCGGCGCGCAGATCGACGAGCGGAAGCAGATGGCCACGCAGCCGATAGACGGCTGCGCCGCGGACCGTTTCGATCGCGTCGCGCGCGCGTGCGCCTTCGAGTCGGACGAGCTCGATCAGGCTCACCTGTGGGATCGCGAAGCGGCAGCCGTCGACCGTCACCAGCAGCGCCGGGATGATGGCCAGGGTCAGCGGGATCTTCACGCGCAACGTCGTGCCCTGGCCGAAGGCGCTCTGGATGTCGACGTTGCCGCCGATCTTCTCGATGTTGGTCCGGACGACGTCCATGCCGACACCGCGTCCCGAGACGTTGGTCACCTTCGCGGCCGTCGAGAAGCCCGGCAGAAAGATCAGCTGGAGGGCCTCGCGCTCGCTCATGCGCGTCGCCTTCTCGCGCGTCAGCAGACCCCGCTCGATCGCCTTCTCCTTGACACGGTCGAGGTCGATGCCGCGCCCGTCGTCGGACAGCTCTAGGTTGACCTGGCCGCCCTCGTGGTAGGCGCGCAGACGGAGAGTTCCCTCGGCGGGCTTGCCGGACGAGATCCGGTCCTCGACCGACTCGATCCCGTGATCGACGGAGTTGCGGACCATGTGGGTGAGCGGGTCCTTGATCGCCTCGAGGATCGTCCGGTCGAGCTCGGTGTCCTCGCCTTCCATCACGAGCGTCGCGCGCTTGCCACAGGCGGAAGTGAGATCCCGGACGACGCGCGGGAACTTGCTCCAGACGTTCCGGATGGGCTGCATCCGCGTCTTCATCACGCCTTCTTGCAGATCGCTCGTGATGAGGTTCAGGCGCTGCGAGGTCGCCAGCATCGCCGCGCTCGGATCGGCGGCGGCGTGCTGCATGATCTGGTTGCGGGTCAAGACCAGCTCGCCGACCAGGTTCATGATCGAATCGAGCAGGTTCACGTCGACGCGAATCGAGGTGTCGACGGCGCTCTGCTTGTTCCCCTTCTGGGCGGCCGGGGCGACCGAAGCGGGTGTGGGTCCGGTTTCGGACGATTTCCCGGGCGTGAGGGTCGTCGTGGAGTTCGGCGGACCGCCCTTCGTCTCGCTCTTGGCCGGGTCGCCGTCTTCGGTCGTCCCGGCAGCGCGTTCTGCCGCGAGGGAAGGAGGGAGGGCGGTGCGACGCGCAATCGCCGCTGCGGCGATGGAGGCAGGCGCCCGATCGAGGGACGGCAATCGAGTATCGCTCGGGTCGATCGCCAGAGCCGCGTTGCCGGAATCGGTCGATTCCTGAGGCAGGGATTCCAGGGCGAGCGACGGATTCTCCGCGTTGCGTTCGGAGTCCGCCTCAGCGTCGTTCGCGAGGGGGAGTGCGGTCGACTCGTTCGAATCTGGGGTCAGTGGCGGAGGCGGGCTCGGTGTCGACGCGACGCCGGACGAGAGAAAGCCGTCCTGGTCGGCGAGCTGGAGGCGCGTCAGATTCTCCAGGAGTTCGTTGCAGTCGAGAGATCCTTCGCGGCGATCGGTCTCGATCTTGGCGACTTCGTGATTGCCTCGGCGAGCCCCGAGCTGTTCCTGCGCCGCCGCGGATCTCGCCTCGAGGCGCGCCCGATGCAGGGG
>CAZFKD010000140.1:7387-9063 GCA_964519695.1 uncultured Spirochaetaceae bacterium | reverse complement strand
GGGCATTGAACGTCAGCAGGCCCACGTTGGGCGGGCAGTCGATCAGCACGAAATCGTAGAGCGGGGGGAGGCCTTCGATCGCCGCGGCGAGCCGTTCCGTGCGGGCATCGTGCCGCTCGCTCGCGAGCTTCTGCTCGAGCGCCGAGAGCACGATGCTCGATGGTGCGAGATCGATCGATTCGCTGACGTCGACGATGATCGAATCGAGGCGACCGGAGCCGGCCGGCTCGACCAGCACTTCGTAGAGATTCGTCTCGAGGTCGTCGGGCTCGAGGCCGAGCGCGAGCGTCGCATGGGCCTGAGGGTCCATGTCCACGACGAGCACGCGGTGGCCTTCTTCAGCGAGCGCGCCGGCCAGATTGACCGTCGTCGTCGTCTTTCCGCAGCCGCCTTTTTGATTCACGATGGCGATGACACGCATGACGTCTCCCCCCGAGGCGTACCGACCGCGGCCCCGACCGCGGGCGTGTGATCTGGATACTCGTTCGATCGCGGCAGGCCGAGCCCCCTTGCTCAGCCGGTCCTGCTCCAGCGTTTGCGATCCTGCTTCGCGCTTCGGACCGTCGGTTTGACGGGGCGCTCGACGGGCAGCACCGGAGCGCGCCGATCCGCTCGTCGATTGCGGCCCCCCCGCGCGCCGCGACGGGCCGCCGCGACGGCTTCCTGCTCGGAGCGGGCGGCATCCTGGCGATGACAGAAGGCGGAGACCTCCTGTTCGAAGGCGGCGACCGGGAAGACCCATTCCTGGCCGGTGATCGCCTCGAAGACAGTATCGTCGTGGAAGACGAGAACGACGTCCCCGGTCGCGACGAGCACCAGCTCCGAGAGCGGCCGATCGACCTGGGGAAGCAGTGCGCGCAGCGCACCCACGCTCTTGCGGATCTTCTGGACCGAGACCCCCGCGTCGATCAGCCGCCGCGTCGCCTTCAGCGCGACGAGGTCGTTGAAGTCGTAGCGGTGGTGGCCGCCTGGCGTCCGAGCGGAGGGCTCGACGAGACCCGTCTTGGCCCAGTACTGGAGCTGGCGACGAGAGAGATCGAGCAGGTCCACGACCTCGCTCGTCTTGAAATGGCTGCTCAGGCGGGCCGGCGCCGCGGATTCCCCGGTCGCGCGATCCGTCTGCGGGGCTTCGATTCCGTCGATCGGATCCGCCACGATTCGGGCGGCTCTCGAGTCGTCTTGCCGGCTCGGCTGGTCGGGTCGGTTCGTCTTCATCCGGATTCTCTCGTCCCTCTCCCCCGACAGGCCTGGCGCCGCATTGGCCTTCCCGGTGCCGACCGATCGCACCGCAGACCACTGCGAGATGCGCAGGGCGACATGGAGGGGGTCGGATCTCAGCCGGCTGCAGCGGGGTCTGCCGATCGAGTTGACCCCAACGTCCAGAGTAAAAGTGGCGCGCCGGCGCAAGTCAAGCCAAAAGTCTCCGGATTTGTCGCGGTGGTCGGGAAAAGACAGGCGCACTCGGGAATGTTCCCCAGCCGGGGGGTCGGGCTTGGAACCCCGCGACCGGATGTCGCAAACCTCTGGGGACTGGTAAGGTGGGCAGGACATTGGCCAAGTCCGAATCCCAGAACAGCGCGCAAGCATCGCAAGCAGGAGGCGCCTCGCCCCGCGATGCCGCTCCGCCGAGCACCGACCCGGGCGAGCCGCGGGGGCCCCTGTCGAGCTTCAGCTTG
>CAZFKD010000140.1:6946-7377 GCA_964519695.1 uncultured Spirochaetaceae bacterium | reverse complement strand
CCGCCGTGCCCCCGTTCCCGCGCCCGTCGGCCGCGAGTCGTCGCTCGCGCCCCTCGAGATCCGGATCGACGTCGTCGGCAAGGATGGCCTCTGGCCCTTCAACCAGGGGCGCTTGCTTCAGTCGCTCTTTCCGACCGGACTCGAGCCGGATCAGGCCCTCGAGGTCGCCCTCGAGATCGAGCGGACACTGCGTCTGCGTCGCGAGCGCGAGGTCACGCGGGATCTGCTGCGGGCGCTCGTCCACGAAGAGCTCGGTCGCCGCCACGGGCCCGAGTACGCCGGTCGCTATCGCGTCTGGCGCGCCACAGGGCCGTGCACGCGGCCCTTGGCGCTGATCTGGTCGCGAGAATTCACGCGCTGGCATTGGATATAGACGGATAATCGCGCCGCCACCTAGTCAGTAGCGCGTGGTTGCATGTCACGAAACCCGG
>CAZFKD010000140.1:0-6936 GCA_964519695.1 uncultured Spirochaetaceae bacterium | reverse complement strand
GAGCGGGGTCGGCAAGTCCTCGCTCGCGATCGAGGTCGCGCGCCGACTCTCGATCGCCCGGGTGCTCTCGACCGACGCGATCCGGGACGTGATGCGCGTGATGATCTCGGATGATCTCGTGCCGACGCTGCATGTCTCTTCGTTCGAGGCGCATGCGAAGCTCGTGACCGCCGTAGCGCCCGGGCTCGATCCGGTCGTCGAGGGATTCCTCGATCAGGCGCGCACCGTCGCGGTCGGTGTCCGCGCGGTCATCGAGCGCGCCATCGTCGAAGGGACGAGCACGGTCATCGACGGCGTGAGCCTCGTGCCCGGCCTCTTCGACGTCGCCGGCTGGCAGGATCGCGCGCACGTCGTCCTGTTGCTCGCTGCGGATCGGGACCCCGAGTCGTTGCGTGCGCATATCGTCGCCCGGGCGCATGGCCGTGGGGCGCGGGCTTCCGAGCGCTATCTGCGCAGCTTCGAGGAGATCCTGCGCATCCAGGAGGCCCTGCTCGAGCGGGCGACGGTCTTCGGCGTCGAGGTGATCGACGTGCACGATCTCGAGAGGGCCGTTCGGCACGTCGTTTCCCACCTCGTGGGCGGCCTCGCCGAGAGCCACGGAGCGCAGGCGACGGGACTCGATTAGGATCCCGCCGCCATGGGGCGTTCCCTCAAATACGAGATTCCCGGTGACGATCCGCGCGTGTCGGCGGAGGAGATCGGCCGCTGCGGCTGGCCGATGCTGTTCGCCCGCGCGCGAGCGGAGGGCGCCGATCCGTCGGAGGCGACGCCGAGCGAACGTCCTGGAGAGGCGAGCCGGCGCCGGCGGGTACTGGAGATCGGGTTCGGTCGCGGCGAATTCCTGCTCGCGCTCGCCGTAAACGCCCCGGAGACCGATCATGTCGGGATCGAGGTCTCCTGGAAGCGCGGGCTCAAGATGGCGCGCAAGGTCGCCCGGGCGCGGCTTGCGAACGTCCTGCTCGCGGTCGGCCGCGGGGAAGAGGGGCTGCGCGATTGGTTCGCGCCGCGCTCGCTCGCCGAGATCTGGGTGAACTTCTCGGATCCCTGGCCGAAGGCGCGTCATGCGGAGCGTCGCCTCGTCGGCCCCCGCTTCGTCGCCGGCGCGGCACGCGTGCTCGCCCCGGGCGGGACGCTCTACGTCGCGACGGACGACGTGCCGTATGCGCATCAGATCGACGAATCCCTTGCCGGCGAGAAAGCGCTCGAGAATCGCTATGCACCGCTCGCCTTCCTGCCGGAGGTCCCCGGTCGCATGACGACGGGTTACGAGGCGCAGTGGCGTGCAGAGTACCGGCCGCTGCACTTCTTCGCCTATGTGCTTCGCGATGAGGATGTGCTTCGCGATGAGGATGTGCTTCGCGATGAGGAGTCGCATCGCGCTGAGGAGGCAGTTCGCGGTGCGGAGGGTGAGCGATGAGCACGGGTGAGTCCCGGAGTCACGCGCGCAGGCGGCCGAGCCTGAAGGACCATGCGCGCGGCGGGCTGCGCGCGCGCTTCGCCGAGCTGGGCTGGCCCGCCTATCGCGCGGACCAGGTCGCGAGCTGGCTCTACGTCCAGGACGCGACGTCCCTCGACGAGATGACGAATCTGCCCGGGGCGCTGCGCAGCGAGATCGCCGAGGCGTTCGAGGTCGAGACGCTGGTCGTCGAGACGACCCAGCTCTCGGTCGACGGAACCCGCAAGCTCCTGCTGCGCGCATTCGATGGCGCGCGGATCGAGTCGGTCCTGATTCCGGAAGAGCGGCGACACACGCTCTGCGTGTCGACCCAGGTCGGCTGTCCGCTCACCTGCAGCTTCTGTGCGACCGGTGCCCTCGGCTTCACGCGCAACCTGTCGGCGGGCGAGATCGTCGATCAGGTGTTGCATGCGCGGCGCCTCGTTCCGGCCGGCGAGGCGCTGACCAACCTCGTCTTCATGGGCATGGGCGAGCCGCTGCTCAATCTCCCGAACGTGTCGGAGGCGATCCGGATCCTCGTCGATCCGAAGGGCCTCTCGCTCGCACCGCGCCGGATCACGGTTTCGACCGCCGGCGTGCTGCCCCAGATCGCGCCGCTGCTCGACGTCGCGCCGATCCACCTCGCGGTCAGCCTGCACGCCACGACCGACGAGGTGCGGGACGTGCTGGTCCCGCTCAACCGGCGCTTCCCGTTGGCGGAGCTGATGGGCGCCCTGCGCCGGGAGCCTCGGCTGAATCGGCGTCGTCCGGTGTTCTTCGAGTACACGCTGATGGAGGGCATCAACGATTCGCTCGAGGACGCGCGCCGGATGCCTCGCCTGCTCGCCGGGATTCCCGCGAAGGTGAACGTCATCCCGATGAATCCGCATGCCGACGCGCCCTATCGGCCGCCGTCCTCCGCCGTCGTCGATCGCTTCACCGCCGCGCTCCACGAAGCCGGTCTCCGGGTCACCCTGCGGCGCGATCGCGGCCGGGACATCGACGCCGCCTGCGGTCAGCTCGCGAATCGCGCCGCGGCCAGGCCGATCGCCGATCCCGACGGCGTTCCAGGCGCGGGGCGGACGACCCGCCCGGATTCCCGTCAAGGGCTCTTTCTGGAAGACCGATGGGGGCCGAGGGATGCCGGTGCCCTTCCGCCGGCGGTCGAGGCGCATGCTCTACGCGATCGGTGACATCCACGGCGAACGCGAGAAGCTCGACGAGCTGCTCGAGCTGCTCCCGCTCGAGGCCGGCGACAAGCTGGTCTTCCTCGGCGACTACATCGATCGGGGTCCGGATTCGCCCGGCGTGATCGAGCGCCTGATCGAGCTGCAGGAGCGCCACCCGTGCGTCTTCCTGCTCGGCAATCACGAGTCGATGTTCCTCGACTTCCTCGGCTGGACGGACGACGCCTATTTCGGGGGCGACGCCTTCCTGATGAACGGCGGCGACCGCACGCTCGCCGGCTACGGCTATTTCGATCGCGAGGACACCGACCGCGAGAGCTTCCGCCTGCCGAAGAGCCACGAGGATTTCCTGCTCTCGCTGCGCCTCTCGCACGTCGAGGGCGACTATCTCTTCGTACACGCCGGCATCAGTCAGAGTCAGCTGCGCAGCGGCGACCTCGCCTTCGCGCTGCGCAAGTCCCGGCCCGAGGATCTGCTCTGGAACCGGACGAGCGGCGATCTTCCCCACGATCTCGGCATCACGATGGTCTACGGGCATACGCCGAACGAGGATTTCGGCGTGCGCTGGAATACGCCCTTCAGCATCGGCGTCGATACCGGCGCCGTCTACGGCGGGCCGCTGACGGCGATCCGGCTGCCGGACGAGAAGGTCTTCCAGGCCTAACCGGCGGCCGCCCGCTGGATCAGACCCTCGCGCGCGCTGGTCTCGGCATTGCGCTGACGGAGCTTCGGGACCGTGATCTGCGTGCCCGTGGAGAGCGCGTCGAGGTCGACGTCGGGGTTGTACTGGCGCAGCAGCCAGATCGGTACCGCGAAGCGCCGGGTCGAGAGCGTCCAGATCGAGTCGCCGGGGCCGACCTTGTGGACAGCCGTGCCCTCGATCTCCCACTCGGCGAAGAACTCTTCCTGAAGCTCGCGGTGGTATTCGACGCGCACCCGCTCGAAATCGGTCGCCGGGACCTGGGAGAAGTCGAGGCGGAGCCGCTGGTGGACGTCGACGGGCTCGCCGTAGCGCAGCCCGTTCAGCTGGCGCAGGCGGCTGACGCGCACGCCGAGCCATTCGGCGTAGTGGCCGAGGGTCTCGTTGGGCTGCACCGTGATCTTGCCGTCGCGACCGATCGTGTAGTCCGAGGGATCGGCGAGCAGCCCCGGGCTCGGGTCGGTCGCGCTCTCGTTGTCGGGATCCCAGGCCCCTGCGGCAACGGGAATGCCGGCATCGGGCTCGCGGCTGGCCACCGCAACCGCTGCCGGCTCGGCTGCCGGCTTCGGTTTCGCTTCGGGATCCGGCTTCGGATCAGGCGCATCGGCCGGTTTCGCGCTCGGTTTCGCGCTCGCGACTTGCGGTGTTGCCGGAGCCGGTTTCGGCTCCGGCGGCGGGCTCGTCTCGGCCTCCGCGACCCGAGCGGCCGCGGGAGTCGGGTCCGCCGCGGGCGCGGCCGCCTTCGCGATCCGCAGCGTCTGCCCGGCCTGGATCTGATGGTGATTGCCGAGCCCGTTGAGCGCGGCGATCTCGGCGATGGAGAGCCCGTGACGCCGGGCGATCTGCGTGAGGTTGTCGCCGCGGCGAACGGTGTAGGTCTCCACGGCGACGGCGGTTCCGACCCCGCCGCTCGAGGCGGCCCCGGGCGCGGGCACGTCTGCCGCGGGGGGCGACTTTTCTGCTGCGGCCGGGGCGGGCCGGGGCGCCGCGGCGACCAGGACCTCCTTCGGCGCCGGCGCCGCTTCCATCGGCGCCATCCGCGTCTGTCCCGGAAGCTTCAGGCGCTGACCCACGCGAATCTCGTTGTATCTGCGGATTCCGTTCATTTCTGCGAGGCGTTTCGTCGTGAGGCCGTGGCGGCTCGCGATCTTCGAGAGCGTGTCGCCGCTGCGCACGACGTAGGTCGAGCTGTCGCCCCCCTGGCTCGCGTAGCGGCTGCTGTTCGGGATCGCGGCGATCGCTTCGCCGAGCGGGCGGTCGAGCGCGGCGCTGGGCACGCGGAGCGCGTAGCCCTTCGGAACGAAGTTGGCACCGCTCCAGACGCCGGGCCGGAGAGCCGGGTTCGCCTTCTCGAGGGTCGCGAGGTCGACGCCGAGCGCCTTCGCGACGTCCCGCGGCTTCGTGTAGAACGGCATGGTCACGGTCTCGTAGTCGATCGGGCGCTCGAGCACGAGCTTGCCGAAATAGTCTTCATGGTTCGTCGCGACGTGGACTGCGGCGAGGAACTCGACGTAGAAGTTGCGCGAGGCGAAGCCGAAGGTCGGCGAGCGGTACTCCCGCACGATGCGCGCGATGTCCTTCGTGCCGAGCTGCTGGGCGGCGCGCCGCATGCCGGAGGCGCCGTGGTTGTAGGCGGTGATCGCGAGGGGCCAGCTGCCGGTCACACGGTAGTTCTGCTCGAGCAGACGCGCGGCTGCGATCGAGGCGCGGTAGGGATCGAGGCGTTCGTCGACGATGTGGTCGACGCGCATGAAACGCCGACCCGTCGCCGGCATGAACTGCCAGAGCCCGGCGGCGCCGGTTCGCGAGTAGATGTTGGGCGTGAACGAAGACTCGACGTGGGGCAGGTTCGCGATCTCGAGCGGGAGATTCATGTCGCGCAGGTTCGCGAGGATGTGATCCATGTAGACGCCCGAGCGGATGATCCCGGCGCGGAACTTGTCCGCCTGGCCGAGCTGGAACCGCATGCGCTCGGCGGCGAGGCGCAGTCGCGCGCTGGTGGCCTCGCTCCCGAACAGCGCGAGCACGCGCTGCTCGTCGCGCGACAAGCCAGCGCGCTTGCCGGCGGCGAGTCCGCGGAGAATGCCCTGGTAGTAGCGCTTGCGGGCTTCAGTATGGCCGTCGGCGCCCCGCGCGCTCGGGAACTTCACGACCTCGTAGACGAGACCGAGGTCGTGGGTGTCGTGGATCAGCCCGCCGTCGGTTCCGACCTCGCTGTAGATCCGCTTCCAGAACGTGACGTCGGGCTCGAGGGCGCGCGGCTGCGGGAAGTCGCTCCGCGCGGCGCTGGCGACGGAGGCCGCGAGCAGGCCCAGGACCACGATCGACACGAATCTGCGCATGGACTCCCTCTCGAAATCGCTCGATCGGCCGACGCGCGGCGGAATCGGAGCGGAAATGAAGCTGTCGCTCCCCGGGTTCTGCCCGGTGGGATCGGATGGGGGGAGTGCGAGGATTTCCGATCGGCATCGGAGGTTACTTCTTCCGGCGCTTCTTCCGCGAGTCTCGCTGCTGCTTTCGCTTGCTTTTCTTTGCCTTCACGTCCTGCGGCTTGCGTGATGCGCCGCCCCGCCCGAGCCCGCCGAACAACATCGATGGATCGAAGCCGGCTCCGCCCGGCAGACCCAGGGGAGGCATCGCGCCCCGGCCCGCGCCGCCCGGTCCGACCCCCGCGCCGCCCGGGAAGCCCCCGCCGAGCCGGGACAACAGGCCGCCCTGCTGACCGAGCGCACCCATCATCTGCCGCATCTGCATGAAGCGTTCGACGAGCTGCTCGACCTCGGACGGCTTGCGCCCGCTGCCGGCAGCGATGCGCTTCGCGCGGCTCTTGTCGATCAGCGAAGGCTTCGTGCGCTCGCCGAGGGTCATCGACTGGATCATCGACTCGACCTTGACCAGCTCGCGCTCGTCGACCTGATCCGCCAGCTGACCGACGCCCGGAAGCTTTCCGAAGACCTCCTTGAGCGGTCCGAGCTTCTGGATCATCCGCATCTGCTTGAGCAGATCGTCGAGTCCGAAGCTCCCCTTCAGGAGCCGCGCCGCGTCGGCCTCGGCCTCTTTCTCGTCGACGACCTCTTCGAAGTCCTTGACCAGGCCGACGATGTCGCCCATGCCGAGGATGCGCGAGGCGAGGCCTTCGGGCCGGAACTCCTCGAGCCGGTCGACGGTCTCGCCGGTGCCGAGGAACTTGATCGGCACGCCGGTGACGGCCTTGACCGAGAGCGCCGCGCCGCCGCGCGCGTCACCGTCGAGCTTGGTCAGGATCACGCCGTCGAGCGCGATCCGCTCGGCGAAGGCCTTGGCGACGTTGACCGCATCGCGCCCCATCAAGGCGTCGCAGACGAGCAGCTTGTTGGCGGGCAGGGCGGTCCGGACGATCTGCTCGAGCTCGACCATCAGCGCGTCGTCGACCGCGAGCCGGCCGGCGGTGTCGTAGACGATCGCATCGAAGCCCTCGCGCTTGGCGCGGGCGAAGGCTTCGGCGCAGATGGCGGGCGGCCGTTCGAGCGGGGCGCCGGCATGGACGGGCACGCCGATCGAAGCGCCGAGGGTATTCAGCTGATCGATGGCCGCCGGGCGGTAGACGTCGGCGGCGACCAGGAGCGGCCGCCGGC